>DASSFT010000197.1:0-3421 GCA_035694045.1 Chitinophagaceae bacterium | reverse complement strand
AGCTTGCAAGCCTCCGTTTGTGAAATAATCTTTGTCTTTTTCGATGACTGCTTTAAAAGGTTGAGTGTTTGCCAGTACAGGATCCTGTTCAACCATTTTCCTCACCCGGTAAAAAGCAAACAACTCCTGTACATAAGGTCTTTCCGCCCATAATGTGCCGTCATTGTCAAACGTGGCTATGCGATCAATTACGGGAATGAATTCTTTTGTAGTACTATCCGTCACTTTCCTCACATAGGCCATAATTGCTTTTTTCAACTTCCCATCATTCCAGGAGGGGAGGGGATCATCAAAAGGAGACGAGTGTATCGTGTCCCTGCCACTGGTATCACAACCGATAGCAAACACCATCAGGCAACCGGATATGTAATAAAAAATAGTTCTCACGACAGATCATTTTTATTTATCTCATTTATTTCGTTTTGGTCAACATAGAAAGAATAGCCGTAGACCTTTCCTGTTTCTTTTTTAGCGGTACGTCCGCTGTCAACGTCACACGCCATGTGTGATTGATGCGGATACGTCCCGGCGTTTCGTCCGCTGCATTCCACATTGAATGAAACATGTATCCCGTTTCTATCCTCCATTCTCTCTTCTGGCCCAACGCATAAATGATCCTATTCACCCGTGAGCGGCTTTGTTGTCTTTACTCTTTTCATTTTGACGACCCGGTTGACTTCATTGCTTTTCCACGCTATGAAATAACCTGTCCCAATCGGGATTCAGAACGATATCTGTCCTCCTGTTTTTAGCTCTCCCTGCTTCGGTTGAATTATTGGCAACGGGGCTGAATTTTCCTTTTCCTGCTGCTGTAAGGCGTGCGGGATCTACATTGTAGTCTTTACTGAGTATACGCACTACTCCATTAGCTCTTTCAGTGCTCAATGACCAATTGTCCGCAATTCCTTTTACATGCATGGTATCAGTGTTGCCGACAACAGTGACCTTTAGCCTTGGATAATCATTCAGTACAGATGCCAGGGTGGCCAAAGCTTTTTTCCCTTCGGCGCCTAATGCTGCACTTCCGCTTTTGTAAAGCAGTTTATCTTCCATGCTCACATAGATTACCCGGTCCTTAGCATACACTTCAACACCACGGCTTTCAAAATCTCTCATGGCCGAGTCCAGCCTTTCCTGCAACCTGCCTGTCTCATCAGCCATTTCCATCATTGCCGCGTTCATTTCCTGGTATTCTTCCTTTGTCTTTTCACAGCTTGTCTTATAGCTGCTGTAATCTGCAGCCAGCTTGTTGTGCTCTTCAGTCATTGACTGGTTAGCTGCTTTTAGCTGGCCAAGGTCTTTTTGCATGGAGTTGATTTGTTCCTTTAGCTGACCATTTTCAGTTTGTAGCTGTGCTATTTCGGTACGGGAGGCCTCCAGCTTCTTGTTGGCGCCGCAGGAGCACAACATCATAGTTGACACTGAAAGAAGCGAATAAAAGGCCATTGATTTGCTTAACATAGTTGTTGATTTTAGATGAATGATAGTTATTAACTCACCGGGATTATTTTTTTAAACCCTGGAAAACGATAGCACTTCCATCCGGGCTGCATTGGTTCTGATTTCAATTGCGTGGGTTGTAACGACCTGACATTTGCCTGTAAATAAGGAATGCAGGAAATAAGCGTATAGAAGTTCAGAAAGGTATAAGGGCCCAAAGAAGTATTTGGGCCCTTAATGTCAATAATGTTGTCAAAAAAAAAATAACAGGGGAGTCGAAGAAATGTAAACGGTAGAGTCCCTGCAAACCGGGGAGCCGATTTCATCTCTGTTATTTTTGTTATGTCCTTCACGTCGAATCAAGTTTAATCTTTGACTTTTACTAAAGTGCCGTCCGGGCTATAGAATAAAGTCTTTTTAGCGTTACCTTTTTGGGCTACTATTTCATAATACTCCTTGCTCTTGGTATAATTCTGGTTTTTATAATATTTTTTGGACACCACCTTATAGCCGGGATATTGTTTCGAAAGGTTTCTTAAGGAGTGCTTTATCGTGTCCGGGAGGCTCTCTACGTTTTGTTCGATCTTTGCTTTTACCAGGGTACCGTCTTTTTCATAGAGACCATAGTATTTGAGACCCTGCCGGTTGAAGCTGATTGTGTAGTAATCCACCTCCGATCCGGGATCCAGGTTATCTTCCTCTGTAACAGTCCAACCTCTTTTCGTCGCATCAGCGCTTCCTTTATAATATTGTATGGATTTCGCATCAGGAAAGTGCTTATTCAGTGAATCAACTACCTGTTGCGGGGTCATACTCTTAGATATCTTTTTTGTACCGGTGATGGTAATATCATTCTGGGCCCGTAAAAAAATAAAAAACAACATAAAAACTGGCAGTAATGAATACCTTTTCATGTTAACGAGTTTAATTGGTGAATTAAATAATGTTTATCATGTTTATCGTTTTCCGTATGAGGAATTGCTTTTTTTCAGTTCTTCGTCCTTTCGTTCGAGCTCCAGGGCCTGGTCGGCTATGATTTTTTTCAACCGGGCATTCTCTTCTATGAATTGTTTTAGTTCCGACCTGGCTTTATTGGAAAGGGCAGCTTCCTGTTTATTAGTACCTGGCTTCCTGAATTTTTCTCTCCATTTTGCAAATACGCTATAAGAGAGACTGTGAAGACGCAACACGGCGGTGACTCCCATCTTTTCCGCCTCTTGAAGTATCTCCAGTTTCTGCTCATCACTGAACCTTCTTCTAGTCATTGCAATATGCATGAGTTGTATAATGGAAATGGCTACGTAAACGTTATTTTTTCTTGCTACCCGGCGGAAAATCCGCCATGATAGACGCTATGGCTTTCGGGATATTGGTATCGGGATCTTTAACCGGGCCATCGATCTCTTTATTGCCGACTCCCTGCCATACCACTTTTTCTGTTTTTGCATCCACGATATCGATGATCAACGATCCGTCTTTATAATGTTGAACATCATAACTGGTGGTACCACTTACCATGCCCCCTCCTCCATAATAAGGACGATACATGCCGCCGTAGCCGTAATAATTGGTCGTAGAGCTAACTGAAGTTCTGTCTTTGAAAATGGCTACCGGGTTAACCAGCAGGTCCGGCGAAGTGGTAGATTCCTGGTACCCCTTTTTTATCATTTCACTTCGGATAGCATTGGCTACCCGGTCCCTGTTTAGCTGGCTGATCGCCTCATTGATCTTATCAGCATTGTAAAGGGCAAATGTTTTGTAACTGGTAAAATCTGCGCTCTTGTCATAGTCCGTATTTACTTTCAATGAAGGACCGCAGGACGTTGCTATTAGTAAAATAGCAAGGGGTAAAAGTCGGTTAAATGATAAATATGCTTTCATATATATTATATAGTATTTGCCGCATCATTAAAATTGGGTTGCCAAAGGCTGTCAGGCTGCCATGGGAACCAGGATGGAGTGTGAACTAGTAAGTTTTGAC
>DASSFT010000196.1:0-2551 GCA_035694045.1 Chitinophagaceae bacterium | reverse complement strand
ATATTCCCCGGCCCTGCTGGTATTCGCTTCTCCCTGGTACCACAGGAAACCTTTAATGGTATAATTGATCAGGGGAGCGATCATTGCATTGTACAGGGCAGTGGGTTCATTTTGTGCATTGATTCCACCTCCACCACCACTCCTGGGTTCAAACACTTCACCCACTTTATATTGCCAGTAACCTTTGAGGTCCACGGTATCGGAACCGGCGAATAGGCAATAAGGTTTGTCAGGGACAAAACCACCTTTGCCAAAGTTATTGGTCACCTTTATCACAAAAAGGTTTTTACCTGTTTTCAACAGGCCCGCCGGTACATTATATCTTCTTTGCGGGTATTGATAGGTGGTATTGCCCACCTGTTTGCCATTTATATATAATACATCTGCATCAATGATCCTTCCCAAAAAAACTCTTGCCGGTTTACCAGTCATGGAAGCAGGCACTTCAATTTCTTTGCGATACCAGACTACTCCATTCAGATCCCTGATGCCCTGGTCTTCCCAATAACCGGGTATATTGATCGTATGCCAACCGCCTGATGACGGGACATAGTTAGGATCGTACCAGCGAGTCGATCCCGTCAATCCTCTATCTTTTGTTACCGGTATGCGATTGCCATTGCCGGCAAAAGCTCGCCGGTTGAGACTATTGACATAAGCAGTGTCCTTATTTTTCTGAATAGTTGCTTCCAGCGCAGGAAATTCTTTTAATCCTTCTTCGCTGGTCCATGCTTCGATAGGAGTACCGCCAACGCTGGCATTGATCAGGCCAACTGGTACATGATATTTTTCATAAATTTTCCTGGCAAAAAAATAGGCCACCGCCGAGAAAGGCCTTACATCTTCACCAACTGCTGGTTTCCAGTAGCCGGTTGGGAGATCATCCTGCGGACCTTGCAGGCTTGTAAGTGTCGGTATCCAAAAATGCCGTATCTGCGGGTAGTTTGCTTCCGCGATATCCTTTGCATAGGTGACATCGTGAATATTCATCTGGTGCACCATATTTGACTGACCCGAGCAGATCCAAACGTCACCTACCAGGATTTCTTTTAAGGTAATCTTATTGCTGCCTGCTATGTCCATTGTATAAGGTCCACCAGCTTTTGTTGACGGTAATACGATCAGCCACTTTCCATCGGCGCCCGTTTTTGTTTTATAGGTCTTGCCATTGAACTTTATACTTATTTTTTCATTTTTGGACGCCCATCCCCAGATATTAACCCGCGAATCTCTTTGCAAAACCATGCTGTCCCTTACCAGTCTTGGCAATCTTACCTGGGCTGTTGATTCAATGGCTACAATAAGCAGGACAAGTAAAAACGTTTTTACTTTCATATGATTATTTATAGGCACTGACAGTTTGGATGCTTCCATCATCATTAAATTTCAGCTCGGTAACTTTTACATTACGTAAATGTGTTTTGCCGCTTAATTGAACGTCATGATAAAATAGGTACCATTTCCCGTTTATCCCGACAATGGACTCATGATTTGTCCATCCGTCTACGGGATTTAAAACAACACCCTGGTAAGTAAAGGGGCCATAAGGACTGTCGCCGGTAGCATAGCAAATGAAGTGTGTATCGCCCGTTGAATAAGTGAAATAATATTTGCCTTTGTTTTTAAACACCCAGGCGGCTTCGAAGAAGCGCTTGTCATTGTTCTTTTCATTGAATAACTTTCCATCTTTATCAAACAGCTTTATTTCGTTTACAGGTTCTGCGAAACTTTTCATGTCTTTATTAAGCCTGGCAATGCGGGGAAGGATCGCCAGTGAATCAGGGTTGCGATTTTTAGCCGACGAATCATATTTGTTGTTATTCCATCTTTGTAACTGGCCACCCCAGATGCCGCCGAAATACATATAAAAATTTCCATCGTCGTCTTTGAACACGGCGGGGTCGATGCTATAACTTCCTTTGATAGGTTCCTTTTCTGCTTTGAAAGGCCCTTCGGGTTTATCGCTGGTAGCAACTCCGATATGAAATACATCTTTTTTATCCTTTACTGGGAAATAGAGGTAGTAGGTATTGTTTGCAAAAGCGGCATCGGGCGCCCACATCTGGCGGCCTGCCCAGGGAACATCTTTGATGTTCAATGCTACTCCGTGATCGGTGACAGGTCCCCCGACCGAATCCATTGAGAGGATATGATAATCCCTCATATCGAAATGACTGCCTAGATCGTCTTCCGGTGTACCGGTTGCGGTATCATGTGAAGGATAAATATAAATGCGGCCATTGAATACATGAGCCGAAGGATCGGCTGTATAAATATTCGACACCAGTGGTTGGGAAGCGAATTCTTTCTTTTTTTCGGTTTGCGATGTATCCTGGCCGGTTGTCGATGCCGACTCTTCTTTCTTTTCCTCATTGTTGCAGGAAGACAAGGCAGAAATAAAAAAGATAACGCCAATAAGTAAAAGATGGTTTGTTTTTTTCATAATTGAAATTTATTGTAATAAAGATTTATTTCCTTTTTGTCTCAGGCGGACCCAGGTAAGATGGTTTTACTCCGCCTAAATCAACAACTATTTTCTGCAGGACTACGG
>DASSFT010000195.1:0-2770 GCA_035694045.1 Chitinophagaceae bacterium | reverse complement strand
CTTCTGACATATTACTTCAGTTAATTAAATCCCTCGAAAAAGCCGAAAAAAGGCATTTTAAGCTCTACATTAAACGAAGCTCCGCTAAAGAGGACCTCAAGATCATCCAGCTTTTTGATGCGGTAGATAAGCTGCATGAATACGATGAAAAGGTATTATTGAAAAAACTTCCCGGCACTGAGAAACGGCAACTCTATAATTTAAAAACACATTTATATAAAGAAATATTAGCCAGCCTGCGATTGCTAAAAAGCGCTGACAGCATAGACCTGCAGCTGAATGAACAGTTTGATTATGCCCATATCCTTTATAAAAAAGGGTTGTTTCACCAGAGCTTGAAAATTCTCGAAAAAACAAAAGAAACAGCAAAGGCTAACCAGAAATTCAATTTCCTGACAATGGTTATTGCGCTGGAAAAAAGAATAGAGTCACTGCATATTACCCGCAGTATGCTTGACAAGATGGAACAACTGGCCGATGAAGCCAATGAGATCAGCCGGCATATAGATATGGTGGCCAGGCTTTCCAATCTTGCATTGCAGCTCTACAGTTGGTTCATCAAACACGGTCACGTAAGAAATGAAAAGGATGAGACCAGTATCGTTCAGTTCATGAAGGACAACCTGCCCGCCAATGCCTGGGAACAACCAGGATTTTATGAAAAGCTGTACTTGTACCAGAGTTATACCTGGTATGCATTTATCCGCCAGGATTTCCTGATGTATTACCGTTATACTCAAAAATGGACGGATCTCTTCAGGTCACAACCCGTGATGATCCGCGTGGAGACCGGGCATTACATTAAAGGTTTGCACAATCTGCTGAATGCGCATTTTGATCTCCGTAACTTTCAAAAGTTCAGGATCACCCTGCACGAGTTCGAATCGTTCGCCGCTACAAGCAGGGTGGTAGACAACGATAGTTTCCGGATACAGGCGTTTATCTATATCGCCAGCGCCAAGATCAACTATCATGCAATGACCGGCACCTTTAAAGAAGGGCTGCCGCTGGTGCCCGGTATCGTGGAAAAAATGAATGATTATGCTTTGTTCGTAGATACGCACCGGATACTTGTACTGAACTACAAGATTGCGACCCTGTATTTTGGTAGCGGAGATTTTGCTACCAGCATTGATTACCTGCAAAAGATCATAAACGATAACAGCGATCTCCGCGACGACCTGCAATGTTATGCTCGTCTTGTTCACCTGCTGGCGCATTACGAGCTGGGCAATACCGGTATCATGGAATCACTGGTAAGATCGGTCTATCGCTTTATGGCAAAAATGGAAAACCTTACAGTCGTGGAGGAGGAAATGTTGCGTTTCCTTCGCAATTCCTTTGACGTGCCCGCTAAAAAAATAAAACCCGAACTGGAAAAATTATTGAATAAGATAAAACACCTCGAAAAAAACCGCTTTGAAACAAGATCATTCGCTTATCTCGATATTATCTCCTGGCTGGAAAGCAAGGTATACGAAAAACCGATGAGCGCTATCATTTACGAGAAATACAAGCAAAGCAAGAAAAGACATTATTAAGGGTAGTGGATATTTGAATTTATTTCATCCAGCCCAATGGCGGATAAAGAGTAATAGCCTGGCTTTCGTTGCGTCGTTGCGAGAAATAAAATATTCCTCCTGCCGTGGATCGCTCCAGTATGCAGGAAGAACATTCTATGGGGAAGGATTTAAAAATGTGCAATGGGATCAGGCGTACCGTCCGGGTCATTCTTTGCCGTTCCCGAATGATTGATATTATTTCCTTTTAACAAAAGAAGTCCGGCCACATGCGGTGTGGCCATCGAAGTGCCACTCATGATCGCGTACCGATTATTCAAATAAGTAGATAATATTTTTACTCCTGGCGCAGCTACATCTACTGCATCGTTTCCATAATTGGAGAATGAAGCGAAATTATCGAGACTGTCAATAGCCGATACAGTATAGATATTTGGCCCATTGGCCCTGCCCGGAGAATAATTGATGGCGGGTTTGGAATCATTGCCGGCAGCGATGGCGATAAATATTCCCTTTGATGCAGTATTCTTAACCTGTTGATCAAGGGTAGCTGACGTGACATCTTCTCCCAGGCTCATATTTACCACATCACCTGCTTTTCCATTTGCGTTTACATAAGCAAGAGCCTGTATGATGGAAGATAAAACACCATCTCCACTGGCATCCAGCACTCTTAATGAAACGAGGTTAGCACCGGATGCAACACCCAGGATGCCGAATGAATTATTTTTTGCACCGATGATGCCAGCTACATGCGTGCCATGACCGTTTTCGTCTTTTGCTGACGTATTGTTGGCAAGAAAAGATTTGCTCCTGGCCGCGTCAACATTAAGGTCAGGATGGTCGAAATCAATTCCTGAATCAATGATCCAGGCTGTTTTGCCAGTGCCGTCGCCATATCCCACGCGGTTCACGCTCCAGGTCACCAGCCTTGGTTCAACCACGGTAAAACAGGAACCCAGGGCAATCACCCTGTCTGGTTCTACTATATCCACTGAAGCATCAGATTTTAAAGCCTTCGCCTCTTCATCTGAAAGATGAGCGACGAAACCGCCGTGTTCACCCGGAAACGATTTTTGCAAAGCATTTTCTCTTATGGCATGAGCCTGCAAAATGCCTTTACCGATGACAGCTACTCTTTCGGAAGACATGGCTCTCGTCGTAACACTTGTCGAAGAAGATTTTAAAGAAACGATATACTGGCCTGGAATTATAGTTCCTGTTGTAGCTCCCCTGCCCACTACACATTC
>DASSFT010000194.1:0-2066 GCA_035694045.1 Chitinophagaceae bacterium | reverse complement strand
GAACTTCGCCACTACGGTATCTTTATTTGGAGCCTGGACTTCCGGGAACCGCTTTGCTTATGTGTATGGGGGAGATATGAATAACGACGGAACTGCGACCAATGACTTGCTGTATGTTCCGACAGATGCAGAGATCGATCTTATGAATTTTGCTACACTGACCGATATCGACGGCATTGTTCAGAATGCGGCCGCCCAACGTGCGGCATTGAAGCAATATATCAGCACTGACAGTTATCTAAATGGTTTGCGCGGGCAGTATACAGAAAAGTATGGGGGTGAAGAGCCCTGGTATAGCCAGGTCGATTTCCGTGTGCTCCAGGATTTCATTTTCAAAAGCGGGAAGGGAAAAACAACTAATACTATACAGTTGAGTATTGACATCATAAACCTGGGCAACCTGATCGACAGCCATTGGGGCGTAAGAAATTTTGCCACGACTTCGGGTTATTTCCAACCCCTGTCTGTTACACTAGCAGGCAATACGCCTACCTACAGGTTTGATCCTTCGCTGAAACAAACATTTACGGCAAGTCCTGACCTGATCTCGAGATGGCAGATGCAATTCGGGCTGAGATATATTTTTTAAAAGAAAACTGACTTCATAGTTTGCTAGTAGCCCACAGAGAGCCGCAGAGAACCTCAGAGGACCACAGAGGAGAATTGATTACAATAGCGAAGTGAAAAGAGTATAGCCAGGAAAAAACTCTGTGGCTCTCTGTGTATCCTCCGCGGTTCTCTGTGGCCTTAACTTTCAACGAAAGAAATAATTCACCACTTCGATCGCGATCAATATTATTACGATCCATTCGAGAAAGACAGTATTTCGGTATTGGAGAATATCCCTGAACAACTCGAGGTTATCTTTTACGATCGCCAGGTCTTCGGTGACACTCCTGAACCTATCCTGCAGGTCGAAATTTCTTTTCAGTTCTGTATAAAGTTTATCCAGTTTTTCATCCTCCCAGGTCTCGAGAGGCGAGTCGAATATGTACAGGTTTTCCGCAATCCTGTTTTTTAACAACAGCGCTCTCCCTATAAACTTTTTGAGACGAATACCGGAGATGGCCAGACGTCCTTTTTGCTCGAGCATCTGGGTATGATTATTCGTTTCTTCCAATAAACGGTTGCTTTGCTCGGAATAATAATCAAGCGCCACTGACTGCGATACGTTGAGCATAATGATGCGGATCACATTTTTATCCGCCCATATTATTTCAATCTTATTATAACTCACTTTATTTTCAGCGGCACCTGTTTCAACGATGAATTCCTCACTGAGTGGCTCTTTGAAAAGGTTTTTGCAAAAAGGAGCAAGAAAGCGGAGGAAGCCGGAGATGGCATCAGGGTCATAGTTCAGGAAGCTCACCACGCCGTATTTAAAAATATAGATATAGCGTTCATCGGCTGCCTGGTAAAATAATTCCTCCGTATCAGCATAAACGAGATCCGCTTTGAAATTAAGCTTGCATGATTTTATGTCAATACTGTCAGCAACCTGGTAGGCATTTACCTTGTACATAGTACTATAAAGCTACTACAATTGTTTTTGGATGAAAACAATCGGAGATTGCCATGTACATGACACTCTTGTAAACAAAATGTAAATGAATTAATGAGATAATAACCCTGGCGTAAAGCAATGTTCATATTGACCCATTTATTTTGTGATTGGCACGTTAAAACAGTGAATCTATGTTGTTTCGTCCCGGTTCCCCGGGACGATTTTATTTAAAGGATGCGACAACAACAATATAATCCAGTTGTTCATTTCCGCCATTAAATTTTCTTATCGTTTTTGTAAATCAAAGTTGTTCCTGGCATAACAAGGGGATAATAGTACCCGGATAGCTTTGCGCATTATTAATCTAAAAATTTAAATCTATGCAAACGAAAACCCTGTTTCTTCTGCCTGCTTTGTTGATATCTTTTGGAGGATTTGCCCAGCAGGCATACCGAGCGGCTAATAGCTCCATTGTAACGGAAAAGGAACCCTCTTTCCAGGTATCAGTAGTACCTGATAAAACGATGCCGGCAGTCGGGCTGCATATTAATAATCCACAACG
>DASSFT010000193.1:0-3118 GCA_035694045.1 Chitinophagaceae bacterium | reverse complement strand
GTTTGGCTTACTATATATTTTTATCCCGTCTTCATAGAGACGGGATTTTTTTTGCGGACTGCACAATCAGAGTGACTGTTGCTCACTACCAGACCTGCCTTAAAAGTCTAAATCTTTTGTACATTTATCATGCAGGTAACTCTAACGCGACATTCTCCTATGCCATATTTCATAAGGGTGTTAGGCACACAAGACCCCGTCATACATATTGATGAACTCATTCAATCACTGAAGGCAGACGGATTGGAAGCAAAGATTGCATTCAATCCAGGTGAACAGCCGCATCAATGGACGATACTTGATATCTTAAATCAAGATGACGAACCTTTAGCACAATTGGAAAGGAATCCTGTTATAAAAGGAGAAATAGGACAAGAAGAGCTTGACGAGTTTTTGGACGACATTCAAAAATATAAACCAACATCAGCAGTAAAATGGCTTTCAAAATATTTTCAAAAAGTAAAAGTGATTTACGCATTGCAATTGCTCAGTGCCTCGTTTGAAGATGGCAATTTTGAAATTATTAGTTGCATAAAATCCACGATTTGGAATAAGACTCAGGGAATTTTGCAGGCAGATAACGAAGGCTTTTCTAATGAAGACGGTTATCATATCCTTTGGCAATTTTCAGACGACGTAACGGGTGAATGGAGTTGCGCTGTAAAAAATTGGCTTGGTAAATGGGATAATTTTGTTATGGATTTAGGCGATATAAAGCAACGAGAGGAATTCAAAAATGGAAGGATACCTAAAAATGCAAATCGGCTCTGATTTGATTATTTCGCAGCCTGAGGAGCCCTGTTTATAAAGGTGTAAACAACCATGTCCGAATATCTTCCATTAAATAAGATGCTTTCCCTGAAATGTCCCTCTTTTACAAAACCGCTTTTTTCCAATAGCGTCACTGAATGCACATTCTCCGGATTGGTATCAGCCTGGATCGAATGAAGTCCCAGGGTCTCAGTGGCGTATTTAATCACTCTCGGCAGGGCCTCTCTCATGATCCCAGTGCCCCAGTGTTCCGGTTTTAACTCGTAACCGATCTCGGCCCGATGATTATCAGGCTGCAGATTCCACAGGCAGATCGAGCCGATAAGCTTATCTGCATCCCTAAATGTGATTGCCCAATACATCGCTTCGTTATTGCTGATACCCCGGTTGATCTTATTGATAAAAGAGGCAGCTTCATCCAGATTTTCGCAGCGTTTGCGCGGAAGAAACCTGTTGACCGTTTCGTCTGATCTTAATTCATATATCTGTTGCGCATCATCCGCGGTCAATTGCCTGAAGCGTAATCTGGCAGTAGCCAGTTCAGGAAAAGGGTTAAAATTGATTGCTAACATTTGTTTTTGCTGTTTGAGGTTTCGCCGGTCACGGGTGAACAAAATTGCCAAACTATTTCCATTTTGTCCCGAAATTTTGTCCCGAAATTTCGGGACAAAATTTGCACTCTTCTATTACCTTTAATCTTATAACTTAAAACTTACAACTTAACGCCCATGCGCCCCGATCTTTCCCGAGTCCCGGTTTTCTATCATAACTATATCAGCCAGGTAAAGCAGGATGAACTGGAGGAAGCCTTTCGTGCCGGGACTGCCGACTTTCTACAATTTCTTAAGAGCATCCCACGGTCGAAATACGATTATCGCTATGCGGAAGGCAAATGGACGATCAAGGAAGTTCTTCAACACATCATTGACGGAGAGAGGGTCTTTGCCTATCGCGCCCTTCGTTTTGCCCGCAAGGATACAACCCCTCTCCCGGGTTTTGATGAAAATACGTTTGCCGAAAATGCAAAAACCGATAAAAGAAAGTGGAACGATCTTGTCGATGAGTTCAAAGCGGTAAGGGACTCTTCAGAACGGCTGTTTGCTTCGTTCGATGAAGATCAGCTCGATGCTGCAGGCACGGCGAATAGTAATCCTGTCTATGTTTTAGGAATTGGATTTATCATTGTAGGCCATGCGCTGCACCATATGAAAATAATAAAGGAAAGATACCTGTAGAAGTTCCCACACCGTCTAAAAAAATTGCCGGTTAAACTAACCGGCAATCCGAATTTTATTTTAGATCTTATCAGAATGCTTTCTTTGGCTCCTCGCCTGCTTTGCTTTTTACCAGGTTTTGCTGGCTGATGACGTCATTCATAACTTTCACCGCCTGGTCGAGATAGATATCCTTTCTCAGCGATTTCAGCCATAGATTAAACCGCTCCTGCTTTGTAGGATCACTAGCCCAGCGATTTTCTTCGTTTGGCAATGCACTGACATTTATTTCTTCTTTCAATTTCATCAACTGCTCATTCTGAGTGTAAGTAGAACGAAGGGCTTTTTGCTCCTTGCGATATTTATCCAGCTGCAGCGAATAACGCTTATCATTCTGTTTGCCGAGCCAGTCTGTATTCTCTCTTATTAATTTAAAAGTAGGATCATTTTCCAACCTCTGGTTGCTCAATTGTTGGATGGTCTTAAGATCATAACCGGCATTCCAGTTTGTGTAAGGTGATTTTTTGATCTCATCCCAGGGCAATGCATCGGGGTCATCTTTTTCCCTTACTTTAAGATATTCGTATTGGTCGGGTAAAACGATATCAGAAGAGACTCCTCTCAGCTGGGTAGAACCTCCATTAATGCGGTAAAATTTTTGTAACGTAAGCTTCACCGTACCTAACTCGGAATTGGCGCCGGTAAATCCCTGGTCAAGACCGATATTACGTTGCACCGTGCCCTTGCCATAGGTGGAAGTGCTTCCAATGATCACGCCCCTGCCATAATCCTGGATTGCCGCAGCAAAAATCTCGGAGGCGGAAGCGCTAAACTCATTAACCATCACTGCCAATGGCCCGGAATACAAAACTGAGCGATCCTTATCTCTCAATATGCTTGGTTTGTTTTCCCTGTCTTTTACCTGCACGATAGGCCCGTCTTCGATGAATAAACCTGCCATCTGCACCACATCGTATAATGAACCGCCGCCGTTATTGCGGAGATCTATTACGATACCGTCGACCTTTTCTTCCTTCAGCTTATTGACTTCTTTCGCCACATCAATAAAGCTGCGGTTACCATTGGGGTTGTCGAAGTCGGCATAAAACTCGGGAAGGAATATGTAGCCAATC
>DASSFT010000192.1:0-4907 GCA_035694045.1 Chitinophagaceae bacterium | reverse complement strand
AGCGGAAACTCCCGAATACCTTTCCCTGGAGGCAGGTGAAATTCCCAAAAAAGATTTACATGACAACAGCGGATGGATCAAAGTAATTGCAGGTGAATATGAAGATCTCTCTTCCGGGATCCCGAATTATATGAAACAGTTTTTGTTTCATATTCATCTCGAGGGAGGCAAGCAATTCTCAGTGGAGTCAGAGCAGGGAACTGAATATGCCGCATTTCTTCCTTTGCATAATGTAATGATCAACGGGGCTGAACATCACAAAGGCGAGTTCATTGAGTTTGACCGCGACAAAGGTGTGATAGAAATAGACAATCCTTCGGGATCAGCAATTGATATAATTCTCTTCGGTGGTGAACATTATTCGGAACCCATTGTGGCTCAGGGACCGTTTGTGATGAATACTCAGCATGAAATTTCAGAGGCTTACAATGATTTTTACAAAGGCAGCTACGGTGAAATTGACTACAGCCTGGTTAAATAAACAACCAAAAAAATACAAATGGAAAACGAATTATAGGTGATAAGGAAACGTGCCAGAGATGTCCGTACCGGAAATTTCGATCAGGTTAAGGGAATCTTGTTTTCGCCTTTTTCCTGGCTGTTGTGAGCAGCTTTCGTTTAATAACGTTCTGCATAAATCTTAGAATTTGAAAAATGCATATCCTTTCATTTGCCGGGTTGAAACGGTAGTCGCCCTCGATAAAACCACTTCAAAGTTCTGATTCACAGTTTTCGGATCAATACCAAAGCCGGTAACGGACTGTCCGCAAGCATATAGATTGATCCCTGCCTGCTTCATTTCTTCAATTACCTTAAGATTTGGATTGTCGACACCAAATTTTTTCTTGTACGCGTCGTTATCCAGGATAACAAAAATTGCCTTAAAAAAAATTACAACATCTATATGTAAATGGTTGCGTGGAACACCGCCAAAGACATGAAGATTATACATCCTGGCAATATTTTCAAACGGCCGATAAAGACTATCGGGGTGTTCGATTGCGCCTTCAGCTTCTATAACGATCTTATAGTCAATTTTTGGATCAGGCCTGTCTGTGGCATATGGTACATCAAATACACCTCCATAATCCTTGATGACAGGAAAAGTTTTCTTTTGGCCCTGGGCAAAAAGAACTAAACTGGATAAAAATGAAATCGAGAATAGGAGCGTTCTCATAAAAAAAATTTTAAGATTATTATTGATCTTTGTCTGCGAGAAATTCTTTCAAGTAGTAAAAGTTGGGCACAACTTAGGTATTGACGAATATACGAACACTATTTTTTTGATCCTCAAAATGGCAGATGGAGAAAACTGCCTTCGCCGAGCGCTTTACCATGCTCCCGGACAGGTTTGGCGCACCGTGGATGCTTCATTGCGAAAAATAGCTGGTAGGGAATGCCAATTGAGGACGAACACCCGTTCAAGAGTCGGGATTCTATTTCAGATCAATTATTAGCTTCACCAGCCAAAAACTCACCACTTTAGACCAAAAAGTTTTTGGTAAGAAGCCCGGTAAACTTATCTTTGCCGCCTGAAATTTTGGCTATCACTGCGAGGAATGCAATCCCTTCATTGCGAGGATCGTAGTGATAAAGCAAGGATCGGTAGTTCAGTTGGTTAGAATGCTGCCCTGTCACGGCAGAGGTCGCGGGTTCGAGTCCCGTCCGGTCCGCAGAGCCCTGGAGAAATTCAGGGCTTTTTGCATTTATGGGTTCTGGAGGAATGGAATTGGAAGGTCAAATAGGCACCCCGATGGATTCACAGTTGGCTCCATAAAAGAAACGATATCATTCACTCTTATCTGATCAGGAACTGAATTCGTGTTTGAAAGATTTGTGTGGTTCCTTTTGAATTAAACCGATCCAGCTTTCCGTAGCCATATGCCAATTCAAAACGAAGAAATTCGGCTAGATACCAGTTGATCATCGGTGTAAATCTCCAGAATTTTCCGCCATGTATTGGGCCATCGTCAAGATCATGAATGGAATATCTAACAACTGCTTCCCATACTCCAGGTCCTCCCTTAAAAACCGATTTCTTTACCGGAACATAACCATAGATGTTTCCAGCATCAGTGCTATATGGTCTCGACTCTCCTGTTATAAAATAGCTTGCCATTAACTCGCCACCCTGGAAAAGCGGATTTCCCTTTGCAGGTGAATTGAATTTCTGCCAAAAAAACTCGGTACCAAATTGCCATGGACCTGAACTGTAATATATCTCACCTCCGGAATACGTTGATTGTTCGGACGGGAATTTTCCTGTGTCAATGAAAAAGGGAGCGGGGTTTGACTCAGGTCTGGATTTTAGCCGTATAGTATCATTTTCCGGATGACCAAAGCGAAGGTTCAACGCTATATGTAAGTTTTGTTTGGGCGTATGTATCGGTAACCACCCTATCCGGGATACAAATTGCCACTTGTCTGTATTGAATGATTGTTGCTTTGAAAGCCAGTAAGTAAATATTCCCAGGTTCCAAAATATACCATTTTTGGGAAGATAGCCCATCCACTTTACACCATCCGCTAAAATAGGAATGGCATCTGACGCCATATGTCTTTCCATCATTTCAACGGCATAACCACTCATTACTTTGCTTAGAGAAAATCCTTCTTTGGTGCGACCCACAAAAAAGCTACCCCATAACTCCGGTACAGATATCATAAATCCTGATTCCCGAATAAACCATGCATTAAGAGAACCATCATACATCACTCCTGCTTTCCATGTGATAGTTCTTTTTGTGTTCAATTTGCCGCTTATCAGGAATCGAATATCTCTGACATCGAAAGCCGACTCTGGACTAACCTTTGCTGAATCCATCTGCGTTTTGCCAGTTTCATCCTGGGAATAAGCAGCGTATTCATAAAGAAATGCACCACCAATTTTCAAAGTGGTAAAACCGAGGTTCATCATATTCCAGGGCTTCTTAACGGTCTTTGTGCTATCAATCACCTCCAGTCTTTCACCCTCGGTGCCATCTGGAACAGTTTTCTGACTGAACAAAACACAAGGCAGGGCTATCATTAAGCCTCCCATTAAACATCTTAATTGTATGGTCTGAGTGTATCTTATAATTTTCATAAGACAATTCACTGATCTATCATTTCTTCACTACCGGGGGAGGAGTCCATTTGTCTTCCATGATCGTTTCATCCGGCCAATAGCATCTTATATACAGGGAGATGGTCTCTTTAGGCGCCGGCAACCAATTGTTCTTCTTTGATTCCTCCGGCGGAGTGCTTTGTACATACAGCGTAAGTGAACCGTCGGCATCAAACTGGAGGTTTTTATTCTTCGTGCCCAGCGAATATCGATTCAGCTCATTAGGAGAAAAAAAATGTTCCTTGTTGTAGAGTGTCAATGACCAGAAACCTTTTACGGGAGGCAGTTGTCCTTTTGGAAAGGTGACCGTATAACTATTGTTGCCATCCAGTCTTGCACCGGAAGCATCACGATCCTGGTAGATATATTTTGTCTCATTAGGTTTGTTCACGAAGATATTTGCCTTGGCACAGGCAGCTCTTGTGAGATAATCCACTCCAAACTGAGCCCCGTTTCGTTGAGTGGTCCAGTTATTTTTTACAGGATACCCGACATTTACAAATTGAAATAAAGGAGTCACCAGGTTCTTGTCTGCATCTGTTGCAGCCTGGATAGCTGCCTCTTTCAGTTTTGGATCTTTCGTAATAGCATCCAGCAATCCATAGATCTGCGCATACAATGCTTCCTCTCCGGGTTGACTTGGTACTTCTTTTAATATATCCGGAAGCTGATCAAAGAAAGTTTCAGGTTTTACCCATTTTGTTTCGGCTCCTCCTGAATTATCGGGCGGTGTGGATTTGATTTTTGTCCAATCCATAATTTTCATTTTTCCGTCAAATTCACTTAATGGGTACATTGCAATTTGACTGATCAATGGCTGCACCGCTTTTTTATCAACCGGGTCATCTGTTTGAAACACTCTTGGAATAACGATGCCCAGCGTTGTGGGACATTTGAATACGCCTGCTATACCATCCGAGGTCTTTTCATTCCAATCGGTACCGGTCAATAGATAGAAACCGGGTTTTGTATCGTACATTTTTCCAACACTTGCAAAACCATCGGTCCGTTGATCACATACCTGGTATACCCAAAAACGATCACCAAAATCGGGAACCTGTATCACAGCCGGTTCTTTACGGAAATCGAGAGAACCCATGCCATAAACCACATCCTGGTTGGGACAGGCAACGGCCCTTTCCTCCGGCCTCACATAATCTGTAAGCATACATATGCGACTCGGTGGCGAAAGAGGTAATACGCCACCTCCATACATTGGCTCTTTAAGTTGAGCGAATAGCAGGTACCTGTTATGAATATTCGTCATCGGCCATCCCCATAAGTAAATGAATTTCGCAAGCATTGTTGCGTATGCTTCAGTGTATATTGTATTGGGCACAGGTCCACGTAGCGTCAGGTCCTTTTCACCTGCCGGTTTCTGTAATTTCGGCGTTGCCCTAGGCTCCGAAACAGAGGGGTTAAATATTTTCTTCATAGTTGTGGTTTTAATTAGCTGTGTTTATTAAGACACTTTCTCGCTTTAGTTTTCGCCAACCAGATGGATATCAATAACAAATAACTGGCAGTGATCAGCTACGAATAAAATCATTCTGTTATTGCTTTATTACTTTGAAACTGTTAGATGTACTCTCGTTATCGATTGTTAGCATATAAGTGCCTGCCGGCAGCCCATACAGGTCAGTCAAAACGATATTTGATTGGTTCGCGGTGATGTTGTAATGACGATTATATAAAATTCTTCCTTTGACATCAGTCAGTTTTATCTGTGCTGACGCTCTCGTACCCTGGGGAATATCAATAACAAGAATACTATTGAAAGGCACTGGATAAGTTCTCCAAC
>DASSFT010000191.1:0-6405 GCA_035694045.1 Chitinophagaceae bacterium | reverse complement strand
AGGTCCTTTTCAGTCAGGGCAGGCAATGAGATCTTCGTATCGGGAAGATTGATGCCTTTTTTGGATGACAGGGTTCCTCCCAACGTTACCTCTACCTGTACATCATTGTTCGGCAATATTTGCTTTACTACTACTTCTATCTTTCCGTCATCGATCAGGATAATATTACCTGTTTGTACATCTTTGTGCAGGTTAGGATAGGAAACATAGATCCTGTCCTTGGTGCCAACGAGCTTTTCATTCGTAAAAGTCAGTATATCTCCGGGAATAACAGGCAGTGAATTGTTGACGATCTCGCCTATGCGAAGCTTGGGACCCTGCAGGTCGCCTAGAATCGCGATATTATAAGGTTCGGTCTTATTGATCTTACGAATATGGTCGATGATCTTCGACTTGTCTTCGTGGTTACCGTGCGAAAAATTGAGACGGAAAACATTAACTCCCGCCTGTACCAGTTCCAGCAATTTTTCATAGGTATCGCAGGCCGGTCCTACCGTGGCTACGATCTTTGTGCGGTGATGGGTATGAACCAATCCAGCCGCTTTGTCCATTTCTTTGTGAAAATATTTTTCAGCGCTTTGGGGCATATTGAAGATGGTTAGTAATTATTAAAATTTGATACCGGATGCTGGATGCTGGATACTATGATGCAAGTATCTTAACGATCTTCATCCATTCGCCTCCTATATTTCCTTTATTCTTTACTGCTTTCTCAAGTGGTATGTAATGCATCTTGTTATTCAGGATACCTACAAAAACATTGTGACGGCCTTCGATTAGGCACTCTACTGCGTGATAACCCATGCGGCTGGCGATAAGCCTGTCCATTGCCGAAGGAGAACCGCCTCTTTGAATATGGCCCAGGATGGCTACCCTTATTTCGGCTTTAGGGAGGTTTTCCTGCAAAATTTTTTGTATTTCGTTCGCACCGCCAAATTCATCTCCCTCCGCTACCACGATCAGGTTAACCAGCTTTTTCCGTCTTTCTTTTTCCTGCAAGGATTCGATAATGTCCCGGATATTCGTTTTTCTTTCCGGGATAAGAATATTTTCCGCGCCGGTAGCAATACCGCTGTGCAGGGCGATATAACCTGCATCGCGTCCCATCACTTCAATGATAAATATGCGATCGTGGGCATCCATGGTATCCCTTATCTTGTCGATGGCCTGGATGGCGGTATTGACTGCTGTATCGAAACCGATAGTAAAATCGCTTCCGTAGATATCTTTATCGATGGTGCCGGCGATGCCGATACAGGGGATATCAAATTCCTGGCTGAACTTTACAGCGCCTCGAAAAGATCCGTCACCACCAATGATCACCAATCCATCAATGCCTTTCTTGCGGAGACTGGCATAGGCTTTCTTGCGGCCCTCCACTTCATAAAACTCTTTACACCTTGCTGTTTTAAGAATGGTACCGCCGCGCTGGATGATATTGGCCACAGAACGGCCTTCCATTTTTACAATGTCTTCTTCTATCATGCCCTGGTATCCGCGCATTATACCGTAAACTTCAAGGCCATGATAGATCCCGGTACGTACTACAGCCCTGATAGCTGCATTCATGCCGGGGGCATCACCGCCTGAAGTAATAACTCCGATCCGGGAAACTTTCTTAGCCATTTAATTGGTACAAATAACTTTTGAATAAATGTGTTGGAGCAAGCAATCTAGCGTTACCAAGTCCCAAAAATAAGATTTTGTTTCCGATTATATGTTTCAATGACACAATCTATTGAACGATTCTGCACGAATAAGCGTTAGTCTAGATGCTTGATACTGGATTCTGGATTCTGGATGCCGACTTATAGCGACCAACACCTAATATTTAGTATTCTCAATTTAATATTCAGCATCCAGCATCGAGTATCTAGCATCCAGTATCTGTCTTTTCAATTATCTTTATCGGGATTAAAACAGGCTATATGAAGCAACTATTTTTATCGCTTTCTCTTTTGATTGCAGTGGCTATCCATGCACAATTAAAATACCCGGAGACTAACAAATCGGATGTGGTTGACAGTTATAACGGGATCAAAGTGCCCGATCCTTATCGTTGGATGGAAGATGATAACAGCGATATGACCAAACAATGGGTACAGGCAGAAAACAAGGTAACATTTGGTTACCTCGCCACCATTCCTTTCCGTGATAAGGTCAGGAAAAGACTGGAAGAACTATGGAATTATCCCAAATACAGTTCACCTTTCAAACAAGGTGAATATTATTATTATTTTAAAAACGATGGCCTGCAAAACCAGTCTGTTCTTTACCGGCAAAAAGGCCTGGGCGGCCAACCGGAGTTGTTTCTTGATCCCAATACATTAAGCAAAGAGGGCATTGCAGCTGTAGGTTCCATTGAGTTCACTAAAAGCAGTAAATATCTTGCCTATTCTGTAGCCGTCGCAGGCAGCGACTGGCAGGAGATCTATATCATGGAAGCAGCTACACGTAAAAAAATGACCGATAAGATTGAATGGACAAAATTCGGCGGTGTAAGCTGGAACGGTGAAGAAGGTTTTTATTACAGTGGTTATGACAAGCCCGAAGAAACTTCGAAGATGAGTAAGCAAAACCAGTTTCATAAAGTTTTTTATCATAAGCTGGGTACCCCGCAAGCAGAAGATAAATTAATATTTGAGGACAGGAATCATCCGCTTCGTTATCATCGTGTGCGGTTGACAGACGATGGACGATTTTTGATATTGACGATTTCGGAAGGTACAAGCGGCATCGAACTCCGGTACATGGATATGAAAGATGCGGCTCAAAAAGATTTTAAAACGCTGGTTCCCGGGTTTAAAACGCAGGCAGGTGTAATAGACAATGTGGGCGACAATCTTCTCCTCCGCACCAATGACAATGCACCTAATTATAAAGTCGTACTGGTAGATCCAAAAAATCCTGCTAGCAGCAATTGGAAAACAGTCATACCCCAGGCCGAATTTGCGCTGCAGGGTGTTGGCACCGGCGGTGGCTTCCTGTTTGCCAATTACCTGAAAGATGCCTCCACTAAAGTGTATCAATATAGTTACGATGGCAATCTTATCCGCGACATCGAACTACCGGGCATTGGTACGGCTTCGGGATTTAACGGAGAAAAAGAGGATAGGGAATTCTTTTATTCATTTAACTCCTTCAATACGCCTCCTGCTATTTACCGCTATGATATTAAAACAGGCAAATCTTCCCTGTTCAGGAAAACGATGGTAAATATGAACACTGACCAGTTTATTACCGAACAGGTCTTTGTAAACAGCAAGGATGGCACCCGTATCCCCGTGTTCCTAACTTATAAAAAAGGACTTGAATTGAACGGCAGGAACCCATTGCTGCTCTATGGCTATGGAGGCTTTAATATCCCGATGACACCTTCTTTCAGTATCAGTAATGCGTTCTTCATGGAGCAGGGCGGTATTTATGCTGTGGTCAATCTACGCGGGGGTAGCGAATATGGCGAGCAATGGCATAAAGACGGAATGCTCGATAAAAAACAAAACGTGTTCGATGATTTTATTGCCGCAGCAGAATGGCTTATCAAAAACAAATATACTAATAGCAGGAAGCTGGCGATACGTGGAGGTAGCAATGGCGGCTTGTTGGTAGGAGCTGCGATGACTCAACGTCCGGAACTTTTTAAAGTAGCGCTACCGGCAGTGGGAGTAATGGACATGTTGCGTTTTCATAAGTTTACTGTTGGCTGGGGCTGGACCGTTGAATATGGCAATGCTGATTCTGCTTCACAATTTCCATTTATATACAAGTATTCGCCGTATCACAACCTGAAACCAAGTGTCAGCTATCCCGCCACCCTGGTAACAACAGCTGACCATGATGATCGCGTGGTGCCGGCTCATTCATTTAAATTCGCCGCACGATTGCAGGAGTACAATGTTGGTGGCAACCCTGTGCTGATACGGGTTGAAACAAATGCTGGCCATGGTGCAGGAAAGCCTACCAGTAAACAAATAGATGAAGCAGCAGATACCTGGAGTTTTGTAATGCAGAACCTCGGAATGCAATTCGATGATAACCCTGCAAGAGGTGACCATGCCAAAACGGAATCTCCATCATCAAAAACAGAAGCCTCGTCAAAAACGCAAACCTCACCAAAAGGCGGTCAACCTTCACCGCTACAAAAAGCTATCGAAGCAAGAAAAGGTGAAAAGCCAGTGCCGCCAAAAAAAGCATTTTAGCAAATGAAGGTCCTGATTACGGGCGCCAACGGTTTCCTGGGATATTATCTCATTGAACAATTGTTGAGCAAACAATTTACTGTCATTGGCACAGGTAGAGGCGAATGCCGCCTGCCGTTCATGCAACAAAAGCATTTTACTTACCGCCAAATGGATTTCACAGATCCTTTCCAGGTGCATGATGTTTTTGAAAACTATGCCCCGGAGATAGTCATCCATGCAGGCGCTATGAGCAAACCGGATGACTGTGAGCTGGATCAATGGGAGGCTTACCGCACAAACACGGAAGCTACCGTGACACTGCTGGTAAATGCAGAAGAACATAAAAGTCTTTTTGTATTTGTCTCCACCGATTTCATTTTTGATGGCGAAAGAGGGATGTACCGGGAGCAGGATAAACCCGGACCGGTAAATTTTTACGGAAAAACAAAGCTGGAAGCCGAAGAAGCGGTAAAGGAATACCAATATCAATGGGCGATCGTCAGAACAGTGCTGGTGTATGGTAAGCCGCAAGCGGGAAGAGAAAATATTTTAACGATCGTAAAAAAGAAACTGGAAAATGGAGAAATCTATAACGTGGTAGATGACCAGGTGCGCACTCCTACGTATGTCGGGGACCTGGCAGCTGGAATTATTTCGGTGATCGAAACGAAAGCATCAGGCATCTTTCATCTTTCCGGCGAAGAGGTGTTGACTCCCTATCAAATGGCGATCAGGGCGGCGGATTTTCTCAGGCTGGATAGCAGTTTGATCAATAAGGTCACTGCAGCTAATTTTTCTCAACCCGCGAAACGTCCGGCTAAAACAGGTTTTATCATCGACAAAGCAAGAAGAGAGTTAGGATATAAGCCGCTATCTTTTGATGAGGGACTGAAAAGGACTTTTGAGTAGTTGCTGGATGCTAGATGCTTGATGCTAGATACTGGATGCCCAGAGTCCTATAGGAACTATAAATCCATAGCAATATCGTCCGATGTTCCTATTCGCTCCGTGCACCTAACGGATGCTCAGTAGTCCCGTAGGGACCAAATATCGGTAGCAACATGTAGAATGTTGTCATTCGCGCCGTAGGTGCGAAATGTCAACCTACGAGCAAGAAATGATAAATGCTGGATGCTTGACGTTTGATGCTTGATGCTAGATACTGGATGCTGCACAAACTACCAGATGCATCCAGCATCTAGTATCCAGCGACCAGCATCCGTTGCCCGACTATCGACTATTGACCATCGACTCAAAACTATCGACTGAAACACTAGTGACTCTTTCCATAAGCCTTCTCCCCTGCTCTAATCGCCACTTTCATCATATTCTCTCGTGGTGGAATTGGACAATTGTATTTTCCGCTAACATAAGCGCAGTAAGGATTGTAGGCCTTATTGAAATCAATTACTACTTTGTTACCGAGAATATCATTAAAAGTAAGATCGACATAACGTCCTCCCGCATAGGTTTCATGACCAGAAGTGAGATCAGTAAACGGCAGGAACAGGTCATCCTTGTATTCCGGAACAGCCATCAGCATTTGTGATTGGTAGAGATTGAGGCTGATGACCGTATCATTAATTTTAAAACGAATGATGCCATATACCCGGAAGGTTTGCTTTGAGCTACCTGATGTTTCCATGGAAAACCATTTCCCGTTTCTTACGCGCTCAAAATCCGCCACCACCTGGTAGTTTTTGTTGACTGGATAAAAACCCAGTAATTTCCTGTCATCCCCTGTTACCACCTCGTGCTTGTCCACATAATTTTTGATGAATAATTTCAACGAATCCTCGTACGATGATTGTGAAAAACTAACAATCGAACTAAGCGCAGTTACAACTGACAAAATAAATCTCTTCATACTATGCAAATTATTTTAATCGCCTTTAAGTAGCCCCTGACATTTTTTTTCCCTCGCTCTCGCTCTGTTTCTCGCTCTATTAATCACCGCACCGGGAGGTGCACTTCGGCCATCATACACCGGGCACTGCCACCACCGTTGGCCTCGATAGTTTCTAACGACGAATGTAAGATACGGTTAAACGATTCCAGCTTTTGCCTTTGCTTATCGGTCAGCGATTGATAAGCCTGGGTCGACATCACCAGCAGTTTTTCCCCCTGTGTATTTTCCACCTGTAACATATTACCGGCAAAATGATTCATCGCTTCAATACTAATGTCAATGATCTCTTTGCCTGTTTGCAATATGGCATTGATC
>DASSFT010000190.1:0-6366 GCA_035694045.1 Chitinophagaceae bacterium | reverse complement strand
TACGTGATCGATGGAGTTCAAAGCCAGGCTGGGGAAGATGTGTCATTTGGTACCCAAAGTACCGGCAACGGGCTGGCAGGCTTAAACCCTGCCGATATCGAAGACATACAGGTCCTGCAAGGCCCTTCTGCCACGGCTATTTATGGTTCACGGGCTACTAATGGTGTGATCCTTATTACTACTAAACGCGGAAAATTCGGTAATGTCAAGATCAATTATATCTATCAATACAATCTTCAAACCCCGCCGGAGCACCTCGATGTGATGAACCTGCCGCAATATGCGCAAATGGTAAAAGAGTATCATTCGCTGGCGGGAGGAAACACACCTGAGGAATTTTTGGACCCTTCGCTCCTGGGACCTGGCACCGACTGGCAAAAAGAACTATTCAATAATGCCGCCATGAATAAACACCAGTTAAGTTTGAGCGGGGGCAATAATAACACCACTTATTATGCATCGGGCGAATATCTAAACCAGGAAGGAGTTGCCGCCGGTTCAGGCTTTAAAAGAAAAGGGTTCAGGCTTAACCTTGATAACAAACCTCGCGAATGGGCTACCCTGGGTCTTAATGTAAGCTACAACCAGACTGATGAAGTATTAACAACCACCAACTATGGTGATGCAGCAAGCCCGCTTATTGCAAATGCATTGAGACTGACTCCGCAAATACCTGTTACCAACCTGGATGGATCCTGGGGTGGTAGCGACCCGGTGAATGGTGCTAATCAATTTGCCCCTATCAATCCTATTGCACTGGCTAACCTGATTACAAATACAAATATGAAAAGGGGTTTACAGGGAGGAGTTAACCTCGGTATTACACCGATGAAGGGCCTTACCTTCAGAACCAGCTTCAATGGTACGATCGGTAATGGAGTTTCAACTTATTATACGCCTACCTATAAAATTGATCAATGGCATTATAACCTGAATGCATCATTGGCAAGTGCAACCTATTCGAGTTCGTACTGGAACTGGAATCAGCTCCTCGAATATTCCCGGCAAATAGATAAACATAATTTTAGCATAATGGCCAGCCATGAAGCACAGGAGTCTTTATGGAAAGCCTTGTCCGCCGGCAGAACAGGATTCCTGACCAACGATATTTTTGATGTGAATGCGGGTGACCCACTCTCGGCAACAAACGGAGGTGGAACTTATGACTGGTCACTGGAATCATTCCTGGGAAGAGTTAGCTATAATTATAACAACCGCTATTACCTTGTCAGCACTTTCAGGAGAGATGGTTCTCCTTATTTTGGTGCAGACAAGAGATGGGGAAACTTCCCTTCTCTTTCTGTAGCGTGGAGAATAAGCCAGGAGAAGTTTTTCAATGTTCCCGTTGTCAGTGAATTGAAATTGAGATATGAAACCGGGCTGACCGGTAACATGGGATCCGGCTCTGGAATTTATGCACCAATGGTAGCTGAAGCAACCCTTTGGGGTACGGGCTTTTTGCCGGGATCGATCACCAATTCACTTTTGCAGTGGGAAGAAACGAATACGAACAATGTTGGTATCAATATCGGTTTGCTGAAAAACAGGATCAGCATAGAGGCAGACTATTATGTAAGGAATACCAGCAATTTATTATTGACAGCCAACCTGCCCTGGTACATGGGTACAAACGGCAGCCCCGGCTCAGTAGCTCCTCCGCTCGTCAATACTGGCTCAATGAAAACAACGGGATGGAACCTCACCATTAATACCATGGTCGTCAGCGTGAAAGATTTTAAATGGGAAGCCAATCTCAACCTATCTCAATTCAACAGCAAGCTTACAGCACTCGTAAATGATAATCCATTTATCCAACGCACATCCTGGTGGATGAACAACTGGACCCAGCGTGCGCAGGTGGGAATGGCGCCCTGGTTGTTCAGGGGATATATCGAAGAAGGAATATTCCAGAGCGTTGATGAAGTAACCAAGAGCGCAAGACCGCTCGATAATAACGGCAATCCCCGCCCGGTTGATCCGAATAACGGTATCTGGGTCGGCGATGTAAAATACAAGGATGTCAACGGTGACGGAAAGATTGACGTAAACGATGAAACGTTTATCGGTAATCCCTGGCCAAAATTGTCAGGAGGATTTACAAACTCTTTCTCTTATAGAGGATTTGATTTGAGCATTCTCTTTACTGCCAGTTTTGGCAATGATATATACAATTTTATCGCTGCTCAAAACAGCAACCCCAACAATGTCAACCTAAGCAGGAACTTTTTTGTAGACGCTATGGAATATGCAAAGCTCACAACCGATGGAAGCGGTAAGATCATTCTTGCCAACCCCGGAACAAGAATTCCACGAATTACCAACAACCCGATATCGTCGGATAATAATTATGGTAAAATAACAGACCGCTTCGTGGAAGATGGCTCATATATCAGGCTGAAAAACGTTTCACTGGGCTATAGCATTCCAACGAAATATCTTGATTATACCAAAGTCATAAAAGGATTGAGAATTACGTTGGGCGCCCAAAACGTATTTACAATAACCAAGTACAAAGGATATGATCCGGAGGTAGGAGCTTATATTGGTACAGGATCTTCCGGTGGAGGCCAGGGTAACCAGGCAATTGGAATTGATTTCGGCCGCTATCCCCTGACACCCATGTATACAGCCACTATAAACGTTAATTTCTAAACCTAGTAATATGAAGAATATATCCCGCATAAATTACTTCGCAGGCCTGCTGATTGCCATTGCAGCCATATCCGGTTGTAAAAAAAGTTTTTTGGAAAGACCGCCATTAAGTTCGGTGGTTGACGCCAACTTTTATAAGACAGATGACCAGGTGCTGGCCGGCACAAGCCTGCTCTATAGCAAGGTCTGGTTTGACTATAACGACAAAGCCATGTACAACCTTGGCGATTTCAGGGGCGGTACAGCCTTTTCTGCCTGGAATGACCGGGGAAATGTATTGTTCAATACCACTGGTGATAACGGCGAGAACGGAGCTTCCTGGCGCGCCTTCTTCAACGTAGTCGCTCAGTCAAACCTGTTTATCTATAACATGGCACGATATGGAGGCGCTGCGGTTACTCCCAGTATCAGGAAAATGGCTATTGCGGAAGCAAGGTTTATGAGAGCCGCGGCTTATCGTTTCCTCGTGATGAACTGGGGAGCTGTACCTGTGATTGAAAATAATTTCGAACACCTTTTTGATACAACCATTCGCAGGAACACAGTTACCAGCGTTTGGCGTTTTATCACCCGGGAAATGCGTGCGGCAGCTGAAGATCTGCCCGCAACACCAATACAGGAAGGAAGGTTGACAAAATGGTCGGCTGAAGGAATGCTGGCCCGTTTTTACCTGACAAGAGCTGGTGTTGAAGCAACGGGTGGTCAACGCAAGCAGGCGTTCCTGGACAGCGCTAAATATTATGCACAGAGAGTGATCACGATGAGTGGACGTAGCCTGCTTTCCAATTATGAAAACCTTTTCAAATATCCCTACGACAACAATGCTGAATCCCTGTTCGAATTGCAATGGGTATTTTCAGGACCGAATGTATGGGGTACCAACAACAGTATGCCGGAGTACCTGGCCTATAACCCGGATATTTCTTTCGGTGGCTGGGGCGGCGATAAAGGTGCAACCTGGTGGCTGATGTCGCAATACGATGGCTTCCAGTTACAGACCGATGGGACACTAAAAGGAAGGACCTTAGACCAGCGTTTACATGCCACTTTTATGCTGCCTGGATTTTTGTATCCGGAGATAACCAAGGTAAGCGACAGGACAAAATTGATCTACCCGTATACTGATGGTGGTGGCGGGCAGAATTTCCTGGCTGTAAAAAAATATGTGATCGGTTCGCCGATCGACCTGGCCGGTCTTGCCACTCAGCAACATTATCCTAACAACACCTACATGATGCGTTTGGCAGAGCAGTACCTGATCTATGTAGAAGCTACGATAGGTAACAGCAACTCCACAAGCGATGCCACAGCTATCGAATACTTCAACAAAGTACACCAACGTGCAGGTCTTCCTGCTTATGAAGTAGGAGGCCCTAACGGAAGTGGACCCCTTACTTTAGATAAGCTTTACTCTGAAAGGTTCAAAGAGTTTGCCATGGAAGGCATGTCCTGGTATGATATGGTAAGCCTCCACTACTGGAACGCGCCCAAGGCATTTTCCATCCTGAATTCACAGGACAGGGGATTGTTCTTTACGCAACCTGACCAGATGCCGACCCCGACGCAGTGGACAATTACAAAAACATCATGGTTTACCGAAAGGACGATCAATGCCAATGAAGGGAATTTCTTATTGCCGATACCTAATACCGAATTGAGCCAGGCACCTAACTTACAGGCGCCCGCGGTAGATTATCCATAACTCTGATAAAAATTTTTTAATAAAAGAAATTGCAACAAAAATGAAATCGATTAGAATCTTACTGATAGCCTTAGTGGCAGTGAGTGTGTCAGGTATGTTTTTATCCTGTAGCAAGGATTCAGATTCAGGCACTCCAACCATCAAGTATGTAAGGATAACAAGACCCGAATCTTCGGACTCCTTACTTGCGGGTGCAGGCCAGGGCCAGCTGATTGCCGTCATCGGGGAAAATTTGAAAGAAGCTGTACAGGTTTGGTTCAACGACCAGCAGGCGGTGTTGACACCAACTTACATCACCAATACTTCGTTGCTTGTACGGGTGCCCACCAATATCCCGATCAATATCAGCAACAAGATCAAGATCCGTTTTAAAAATGGTTTTGAATTGCTGTATGATTTCGAAGTACAGATCAGCAAACCCGTTATCAACAGCATGGCCTCCGAATTTGTAAAGACCGGTGAGATCGCCACCATACGGGGTAACTATTTTTATGCGCCGATAACAGTAGCGTTTACAGGCGGTGTCAATGGTGAACTGGTTTCTATTAGCGCCAATAACCAGGAGATGCAGGTAAAAGTTCCAGCAGGAGCTCTACCCGGGCAAATAACGATAAGTACCAATTTCGGTACAACAAAATCTAATTTCTTTTTTAGGGACAACAGGAACCTGTTGATCACAAATGATCCCTGGACGGGCTGGTGGGGACAAAACAATGTCGTAAGTTCATCTGATCCTTTAGCTATCAATGGCAATTTTTCCAGGCTTACGGGAAATATTGGAGCCTGGGCCTGGACTGAATGGATCGGCGGAAAGGAAGATGCTTTGGCAACGAGTCACAACCTTCCTGATCTTGCAGTGCTAAATCCCCAGGATTATTTATTAAAATTTGAGATCAATACACTCAAACCATACAATGGAAACCGGATAAAGATCATGATCGGCCAGGTAAACGGTCCCGACCCCAACTGGGATACCGAGCCTTATTTCTGGGAAGCTCCATTTGATACAAAGGGCAAATGGCAAACTGTGTCCATTCCTTTTAATGAAGTAGTAGCTCATTATACTACAAACTGGGGCGTCCGGCCACAAGGGTATGGAGTAAAAGTCTGGTTCCATGGTCCTGGTACCCTGGACGCTGATATTGCCTTTGACAATTTAAGAGTAGTGCCGAAAATTATACCATAAACGACAATTACCGAACTGCATATTAAATCATACATAATGATAAACAGATTTCACAAAACACTGCTTTCTTTTACATGCCTGTTGATGTCGGCCGCTGTACTGACATCATGTGACAAGAATAACAATGACGGCCAGTCGTCCGATAAAATAGAATTACTGAGTTTTGGACCAACCGGTACAAAGCATGGAGATACACTGAAGTTTATTGGTCATAATCTTGATAAGGTTACTTCGATCAAATTTACCGGGAATGCAGCCGTTGTCAACAAGGCCGATTTCAAATTGCAAAATTCAGAGCTGATCAAGCTGATTGTGCCGCAGGCTGCTGAAAAGGGATATGTAACACTGGCGACCCCGCAAGGTGACATCGTAACCAAGACACAGCTCAACCTCGGTGTGACTACAATCGTTAGCTCGATGACCGCCCAGGCTCGCCCCGCAGAAAATGTTACCATCAACGGTAGTTACCTGAACTGGGTAACCAGTGTAACATTTACAAGGAATAAAAAAGTTACCAGTTTTGTCAGCAAAACATTCAATCAACTAGTTGTTAAGATACCGGATGATGCAGAAACAGGTCCATTGGTTCTGAGATATCTTGGAACGGATTCGGCCGATCTACTGACTGATACATTAAAAGTAACTTTACCGGTTACTGTGTCGATGGCCCCAAATCCGGTTAAACCACTCACTAACCTAACCATTACGGGTACAAATCTCGATCTCGCAAAAAAGATCATTCTTACTGGAGTTTCTACACCTATAACCACATTTGTAAGTCAGTCTGCCACACAGATTGTCGTCGCCATTCCGGCCACAGCTAAAA
>DASSFT010000189.1:0-4059 GCA_035694045.1 Chitinophagaceae bacterium | reverse complement strand
GCAGCGAAAAAACAGGATCGTAACTTTTCACAAATTGCAAACAGCATTTGCCCTGCTTTTCTTGTCTTTTTGAATTATTTTTACGAACCTTAATTCAGCCTTCATGGCGTGTTCGCTTCCACATATACCGGTCGGGAAATTAGTGTTTGTATTCATACTGTTTACGAGTACACGTTTATCTGCGCAAATAACTCCGGAGAGTGCGCCTGATACTGTTGGTCCCATGCCTTCGTATGAGGAAAGAGCAAAAAAATGGGGTCCTAACGATACCATTGTAACCGATGCGGTCTGGTACAACCGCGAAATGTTGTCATACAAGGAAGAACCTATGGTATGGGTATCAAAATTATCCGGCAAAAAACTGGACAAATACATGGAGGAATGGAGCCGGCTTCGCGCAGCGGTATATGTTACCTATCCTTTTGCAAGAACCGCCGGCGCTACCATAAATGATATTAATACTCATCTTTCGGGTGAAACTTCTAAAAAGAAGAGAAAGGAATACATCAAAACAAGAGAAAAGGAACTAAGAAGCCAGTTTACAGAACCACTTTCCAACCTCTCCGTTTACCAGGGCAAGATCTTGATGAAGCTGATCAACAGGCAAACAGGTAATAACTGCTTCGAAATAATAAAAGAATACAAGGGCAGCATGAATGCAAGGCTCTATCAAACTGTTGCTTTCTTCTTTGGAAGCAATCTCAAACAGGATTGGGATCCTACCGACAAAACAGATCGCCAGATCGAAAACTTTGTCAAAGAGATCGACGGCATGTGGTACAATAACCCCTATCGGAAATAGTCCAGAGTTTTTAGTCGCTGGGCTTTAGGACAAAGCCTGCAGAACAGAGCTTATAACCATTAATTCTCTAGTCAAACCTTTGGACTCTCAACTCCCGACTATCGACTATTGACTCTCGACTCACGACTCCCGACTCTTCATTATCTTGCAACAATGAAACTTGACATACTTGCCATTGGCGTTCACCCGGACGATGTTGAACTTGGCTGCTCAGGCACCTTGATCAGCGAAGTAAAAAGAGGAAAAAAAGTGGGTATTGTTGATCTTACCCAGGGTGAGCTTAGTACAAGAGGGGATGTGGAATCCCGTTACCAGGAATCTGCCAATGCAGCTAATATCATTGGCGCGTCAGTAAGGGAAAACCTGAAGATGAGGGACGGCTTTTTCCGAAATGATGAGGCCCATCAATTACAGGTGATCGAGGCGATCCGGAAGTACCAGCCTGAAATTGTTATCGGCAATATCCTCAGCGATCGTCACCCGGACCATGGTCGTGCCGGGCAACTTATAAATACTGCCTGTTTTTTATCCGGGCTGGTTAAAATTGAAACAAAAGATAAGAATGGCAACAAACAGGAAAAATGGCGGCCCAGATACTACCTGCAATATCTTCAGGACTGGTATCATGAACCTGACCTGCTGATCGATATCAGCGCTGTTTTTGAGCAACGGATGAAAGCCATTGAAGCTTATACAACACAATTTCATACCTCGGCAGCTGCCAGCGAAGGTCTTCAGACTTACATATCCACACCCGATTTCCTCGACAGCGTTATCGCAAGAGCCAGGATGCTGGGCAAACGAATTGGTGTTAAATATGCAGAGGGATTTATCACCGAAAAAAAGATCGGGATCAAGAACCTGGATTCCCTTGTGCTGATGGAGACCTAAATCAGGGAATTTTCTCTGATTTCCAATAATTAACAAGTGAAATGAGCGTTTATAGAAGCATTGGGTTACCTTTGCAGAACTAACCCGTTAATGTGCTAAAATGAATATTCCGAAATTTTCCCAGGTATCTCATTCCTTTCATGCCGAATTGAAGAAAAGGATCAGTGATTATTTTAAAGAAGTAGGCAAGGCGACTACCGGCAATTACAGCCTGTTCATCAAGGCCATCATACTGGTCGTTAGTTTTCTGTTTATTTATATTCACCTGGTGTTTTTTACGCCACCGGCATTTTGGGCGGTCCTGGAATCAGTGGTCCTTGGCGGGCTGACCGCAGCGATCGGGTTCAATGTGATGCATGATGGCGCTCATGGCAGTTTCAGCCGCTATGCCTGGTTAAATAACCTGGCAGCTTTATCCGTGAATTTCTTAGGTGCAAATAATTTCATGTGGAAGACCAAGCACAATGTCATTCATCATGCTTACACCAATATCGACGGCATAGACGACGATCTGGATGCTAAACCTTTTCTCCGTCTTTGTGACACCCAAAAACACTATAAGATGCACCGCTACCAGCATCTTTATTTCTGGCTTACCTATTGCCTCCTTTACCTCTGGTGGGTATTCGTCACAGACTATAAAAAATACTTTACAGGCAGGGTCGGGAACGTTCCTATTAAAAAAATGAAACCGGTGGATCATCTCTCGTTCTGGTCCTTTAAATTGATACATCTCGGGCTGTTTATCTTTTTGCCCATTTATACAGTAGGTTTTGAGGCCTGGCTTATCGGCTTTTTGGTTTCCAGCCTGTTTGCAGGTTTCGTACTCAGTATTGTTTTCCAATTGGCCCATACTGTTGAGCATACCCAATTCCCGCAGGCCAACGAGGTAACCGGCAAAATGGAAGATGAGTGGGCGATTCACCAGATAAAAACCACGGCGAATTTTGCTACAAAGAACAAATTGGTCAGCTGGCTGGTCGGTGGTCTTAATTTCCAGGTAGAACATCATTTGTTTCCCAAGATCTCTCACATACATTACCCTGCTATCAGCAAGATCATCAAAAAGGCTTGCGAGGAATATGGCATCCGCTACATCGAATATCGCCGGCTGCATTCAGCGGTGTTCTCGCATGTGGCCTACCTCAGGCAGCTGGGAAAGAAATAATTCAACAAGCTTAGAGTTTAAGGTTTAAAGCCTGCCCATCGGCAGACTAAGAGTCAACTGTTTAACTAATCAACCAGTTAACCAATCAACTAATAATCCAATCAACTATTTTTGCATTTCAATTTTAAAGAGCATGGCCAAAGTAAAAGTTGGTTTGGTTCAGATGAGCTGTTCAGGTAACAAGAAAGAAAACCTGGACAAAGCGATCGCTAAAGTAAAAGAAGCGGCTGCTAAAGGCGCACAAATTGTTTGCCTGCAGGAATTATTTACTTCCCTTTATTTCTGCGATGTGGAAGACTATGACAATTTCAAACTGGCCGAACCTGTTCCCGGCCCTTCTTCTGAGGCCCTGGCCAAAACGGCCAAAGAACTGGGTGTTGTTATTATCGGTTCTTTATTTGAAAAGAGAACGGAAGGGATCTATCACAATACGACCGCTGTAATCGACGCCGACGGAACTTATCTGGGCAAATACCGGAAGATGCATATACCTGATGATCCCTCCTATTATGAAAAATTCTATTTCACACCCGGTGACCTGGGATATAAAGTTTTTAAGACAAAGTTCGCCACGATCGGTGTGCTGATTTGTTGGGACCAATGGTATCCCGAAGCAGCGAGGATCACTTCCCTGATGGGAGCAGAGATCTTGTTTTATCCAACCGCTATTGGTTGGCATCATTCCCAGGATGATGAAACCAACAGCGAACAATTCAATGCCTGGCAAACCATTCAACGCAGCCATGCAGTCGCCAATGGCGTGCACGTGGTAAGTGTAAACCGTGTTGGCCTTGAACAAAACGGTACGATGAAATTCTGGGGTGGCTCTTTCGTATCCAACCCGTTTGGCAATTTAATATTCAAGGCATCTCATGACAAGGAAGAAGTTGCTGTTGTGGAAGTGGATACTTCTAAAACCGACAGCTACAGGACGCACTGGCCTTTTTTGCGCGACAGGCGAATCGATTCCTACCAGCCGATCACAAAAAGATTTATTGACGAAGAAGCTTAAATACCAACAACCAATGTTCATGCTGGATGCTCCCTGGTCCTTGTACTGAACGTTGGTCTTTGATTTATTGAACACTGATCATTCAAATAATGAATCATCCAACCCCCAAAAGTCTTGGCTATTATTTTCCCGCTGAATTTGCTCCGCATGTTGCTACCTGGCTGAGCTGGCCTCACAAAGAAGCAA
>DASSFT010000188.1:0-11042 GCA_035694045.1 Chitinophagaceae bacterium | reverse complement strand
ACAAACTATTCTGGGATCCGGTAAAGGAGCTTGGATTTTAGTGGGTAATTTATTTACTTGCGTGCATGACCGAGCCAAACCGAATCCTTACAAACAGCGAAAAAAATTTATGTGAATATGGCGGAGCCCTTGGAGTAGGGTTTGCTCTTACCTGCCTGATACAACATTTTATTTTTACCCTACCCAGCCCCGTTACAAGGCCAATGGTCCCGGCTTATTTTTATATGATCCTGGCTTTTTTACTTTTTGCATTTCAAAAACCTTTCTCCATTATATTGCTAATCATCAGCGCTGTGTTTTCGCTGGTCATAGAATTAGTTTGGCTCCTGCACGTTTCTTTTTCATTGGTGGTGACTTTACTTTTCAGCTATCACCTGATCATTATCATTACCCTATTTGTTGAAGGCATCCCCAAAAAGTTAAGGATGAAGCGTGATGCAGAAAGGGCTGAAAAAGAAATCTGGGCTGGCAAGATCTGAAGCCCTGTAGCTAAGCTACGATCCCGGGTTTGCTTCTTTTTCTTCTAAGCCATAATAAAAATCCGGTAATGCTGAGCACTCCGCCTGTCAGACCCAATACAAAATAAATAATCTTAACCGGCATACCCCCATATTGACCGTAATGTACCTGGGCATTAATTATGTCATACCGACTTGAGGCATCTATTTCGTTTACAAAGGCGGTAAAACTGACGTGGCCGGTACTATCAAGGAAAACAGCATCTGCAAAATCTTTTGAATGGATAAATGAGTTGGTGTTGCGGCTGCCATAAACTGCGGTTGATCCTTTTTTGCTTTGCGCAAAATAAATTACGTAAGGAGTGAAACCCGGGTAAGTCGTTTGTAAGTCCATTAAAGAACTATCCAGTGAAAAAAACAGGGAAGGTGAAGTCTTGAGCACCGGCGTATAGGAAGAGGATTGATAAAACTCCTTTTTAAAAACATAGCGTTGCATCCAGAACCCGGTAACCGCAATCATAAGGTTAAAGAGCAGCGCCCATACCCCGATATACTGGTGAAGATTGGCACTCCTGAAAAATTTTTTTCTAAAGGTCAGTACGGCCCATACGTTTTTGCGATATTGGATTAATCCAGTAATGATACTAACCAAAAAAACAGCAGAGAAAAAACCCAGAAGCCATTCTCCCTTCTTGCCAAGGAAAAGCGAAGAATGAAGACGCACGAGCCTGTTGGCAAATGAAACATCCGCTCCACCGGTTTTTTGAACGCTTCCATTTTGCGGGTGCATAAACACTTTCAGTGCTTCATTGCCATTCTTATAGGATGAATCATAAATCGTGAATAAAAATGAACGTTGATTGTTGAGGGCAAGGCGGCAACTACTTACTTGTGCGCCGGGAAATTCTTTTTTTAAGTTATTATAGCAGGAATCAACCGCGATCACCGGGCTATTGGCCCTGAGGACCTCCGGGGGATATTCCAACCGGCTCAATTCATCATGGAATACCAGCGCAGCACCGGATAGGGACATGATCAATATGAATAGCCCGGATAACAATCCTGCGATGCTGTGTACAGTGAAAATAAAGCCTCTTTTCATGTGGCGAGTGATAGTGAAGGCTAAGTGTAATAAGGACGAATCATCCAATAAACAATAACCCCAGTGATTGCAACATAAAACCAGACCGGCCAGATGATACGGACGATTTTCTTGTGCTTATCATATTCGCCGATCAGCGCCCTGTAGGCTGCAAACAAAATAAAAGGAAGCGCCAGGCCCGCCAATGGAATATGCGTGGCCAAAATAACCAGGTAAACTTTACGCATACCACCCGCGGCTGCCAGTTCCGAATCGCTTAGCCCCCTGATTCCATCGGTTTCGCCATATACTGTTTCTCCCGCGAACAAATGATGGCAGATATAGGAGGTCAGGAATAGCACCGATAATGCCATCGCGGTCAGCATGATCTTTTTGTGGAGGGCATATTTCCTTTTTTTTACGGCCAGCAATCCTGCCACTAATAAAATGGCGACTATGCCATTTATTATTGCATTGGCCAGTGCAAACAAGTGTACATCGAATCCCGGGTCGATCTTTCCTGCAAGATTATACCTTCCTAAAACGCTTACCGCCGTAAATACTATCACAGAAAAAACAATGATGAGCGTTTTGGCTTTTCTATCATTCTTTTTCCAGGTGGGGACCAACATGTTTATTTTTTTTTCTGAACAGCAATAAAAAAAGGCCAACTCCGGCGATGGCAATTAAAAAAACAACAGCGATGAGTTTCAGTTTGCCTGCAAAGAAACTTCTTTCATTTGGATCTTTTTCCAGCGATAACAACACAATATCTTCAGCCAGGTTCATCATGGCTTTTTCATCAAGGCTATGGTACAACAGGGGGTTGCCGTCTTTGTCTCTCCTGGCTCGTACCACTCCGTGCTTGTCTACCAGTACAAATATGTCGGTATGTGGGAAGGCTGTGTCAATTTTAGGATCCTGCACAGTCAGGTTCATATATTTAAGAGATAGATCATAGATGGTCTTCTTATCGCCTGTCAATAACCACCAGTTGATCGGATCAACCGAAAACCTGTCGGCCCATTTTTTCAATTCGGGCACTGAATCGGTTTCGGGATCTATACTGATCGACATATATTGTACATAGTCGGCCGTATTATCTCCTACCCGTACACCCCTTTGCACTATTTGCTGCAGTTTTTTCATCTGCATCGTCATTCCCGGGCAGATGGTAGTACAGTGGGTGAAGAAAAAATCAACCACTGTTATTTTGCCGCTATCGGACAAGGATACGTCGGAAAAGGAAACCTTCTTTCCCATTTGATTGGTCAGTGTAAAATCCGGTATGTGCTGCCAGGCGGTATCAACGACCTGTTTTCCCTTTTTTATTTTTGTTGTCACGCTATCGTAGAATAACGGGTGAGGCATCGAAGCCTTCGGTAGTGAATCGACAATAAAAAAAAGGATTACCGGCACGATCAGTGCGATCAAAATGGCCAAAAAAGCTTTCTTATTCAAAATTTCTTTTTAACTATACAATCTTATCTGTAATAAAAAACCACCGGTCTTTTCTTATTTGCAAAGATCCGGTGGTTAAAAAAATTTTCAAGGCTGTTTCTTATTGTTTCCCCGGTTCCGGGCCCGGCTTATGTTCTTCTCCATGTTTTTTCGGCATCGTGGACTCTTTAAAATGCGGGTCAAACTCGTTGCGAAGATTCTTGTAAGAGTTGCCGTCAATAATAAATGCGGCAATAAACCAGATAAACAGCATCAGGGGTACTACGATGGTCATGATCATATTCCTGATCTCGTCACCCAAATGCATAAATACAGACACGATATAATAAGCTTTAGCCAAAGTAAGTATACACACCATGCCTTTGAATGCCAGTACCAGGTATGAATTCGGATTAGGCCCTTTGTGAATGGTATAAATAGTTAACCCGATAGCCAGCTCGATCACGGTAATGACAGAAAGCAGGATCGTGGTTCTCACAACCCTTTTCTTAAACACAGCATCCTCTGTATGATGCTGAAAGGTCATTTCCGATAACAAAACGTTCTGTTGATGCTCCATGTCTTAATAATTTCTTTTGATCAATTATGTCTAAATAAGATAAAAACACAAGAATACGAATACCCATACCAGGTCTACGAAGTGCCAGTACAACCCTGCTTTTTCAATCATTAAATAATGTCCTTTCCTGTCAAATACGCCTTTGGAGGTCATGATCAGCATGACCAGGTTGATGATCACTCCGGAAAACACGTGGAAACCGTGGAAACCCGTGATCCCAAAAAAGTATCCGCCGAAAGCGATCGGTCCTTTTGTCCTCACATGCATCTCTGCCGTATTTATCATTCCAAGCAGCTGATCCTTGGGAATTCCCAGCAGCTGCTTATGTGTCATTTCATGAAATTCGGGTTTAAGCGGGTTTTCATGAACAAGGGTAGCCAGCACATCATTGGAAGAGTTATTCAAAGCAGTCAGCACGGCATTATGATCTGCCAGCTGTCCCCAGGGATTTCCGGTCATGGTTTGGCCGACGAGTTCAATCTTTCCATCAGCCAGCACTGCATGTTCTCCCGTGATCAGGTGATGCCATTCCCAGGCCTGGCAACTAAGGAAGGCCAATCCGCCGATAATGGTCCAGAAAATCCATTTCATTACAGATTTTCTGTCACCCTTGTGGCCGGCATGTACAGCAAGTACCATGGTAACGGAACTGATGATCAAGATAAAGGTCATGATACTTACAAAGGCCAGTGGGAGGTTCCTATGTCCCATACCGGGAAATGCATTGAACACGACATTAGGATCGGGCCAGAAGTTCTGGCTGAAACGAATGGATCCATAAGAGATCAGGAAGGCCCCGAATGTAAAAGCATCACTCATCAGGAAATACCACATCATCAACTTTCCGTATTCAACGTTGAATGGGCTTTTTCCCCCGCTCCACCATTTGGTTTGATGTGTCGTTGCTGTTGTCGCCATGTCAGTTTTTTCTATTTTTTAATCTGATATCTCAAAAGTTCAGATACAAGTCAAATCATGCTTCCTACCCGATCAACATAAAAAATATTACCAGGTAAATCCATAATAAGTCTACAAAATGCCAATAGGTCGCCGCAACTTCTACCGGAACTGCGCTATACAGTTTTACTTTTCCAAAGAATGCCTTGAAAAACAAAACCAGCAACGCTATGATCCCGCCCACTACATGCAGCGCATGTAATCCAAATATCACGTACAGGAATTGGGCTCCGCCTGCCGATCCGGTAAACCGTATGTTCTGATGCCACAAGCTCCTGAATCCGAGGCTCTGCAGTACCACGAAGGCGACTCCCAATAAAAGAGTCACCGCGATCAGTCTCCTGTATTGCCGCATTTCCCGTTGATGAAAAGAACGAAGCGCCATCTGCATGGTCAGGCTGCTCAGTACAATGACAACTGTTGAATACCCGAACCAGTTTGGCAGCTCTATATTTTTCCACCCGGGCAAATTGCTTTTGACGATAAATGCCGAAGTCAGGCCGGCAAACATCATCACTATACTTGCTATTGCCACCCACAAGATGAACTTGTGCGGATGAATTTTTTTTTGTTGTTGATTCGACACGATATCCATCACACTTTTATTACAATTAAATTTTACTCATCAGTAGTGCCAGTAATACTACCGGCAGGTACATATAACTTCCAAACATCACTTTTCTTGCCGAAGGCACATCCATTTTACGGTAGAGCCCTACGCACCGCATGATCATAAACACGTTGGCAAGGATTATCAATACCAGTCCGATCATTCCCGCTATGCTTTTATACTCGCACATCCCGGTGAAAAAAGGGATCAATGTCACCGGCAGCAGCAACAGTGAATAGATCACGGCCTGCAATGCAGTAAATTTTGTAGGCCCCTTTTCAGCCGGCAATAACCTGAACCCGACTCTTGAATAGTCGGTATGCGCCACCCAGGCTATGGCCCAGAAATGTGGAAACTGCCAGAGAAACTGTAAAGCAAAGAGCACCCAACCGCCCATCGACAATTTATCATCGCCGGCGGCCCAGCCAATCAGGCAGGGCAGGGCTCCGGGTATTGCACCTACCAACACTGCGATAGAATTTACTTTCTTCAGCGGTGTATAGATAAATGCATACAGGAACAAACTCAATACTGCCAGCCCAGCCGATAACCAGTTGAAATAATTGCCAAGGATAAATACTCCTGCAGCACCGGTAACAATTGCAAATGCCCATCCTTCCTGTTCACTCATTCTTCCTGAAGCAACGGGGCGTTTTGCCGTTCGCTTCATTAAGGCATCTGTATCCTTTTCTACAACCTGGTTGATGGCATTGGCGCTGCCTGTTACCAGCATACCACCTGCAAAGAGCAATAATAACATCGTCCAGTCAAATTCCACCACCTTCGGCGCCAGCATATATGAGATCACACTGCTGAACACCACCATGATACTCAGCGACAGCTTGATCAGTTGCACATAGTCTTTGATCTTGCTCATCACCACGCTTTCATGCTTTATCGTCGAAGATTGAATCATATCGTCAATGGTGAGTGGTCAGTGGTGAGAATAGTCACCATTACTACCCACATCTCTTTAATGCTTGCTTTCATTTGCTCCAATGGGCTCCGTTTGCGGAATAAATTCTCTTCCGTCCTTTCCATAATCATAGGCCCAGCGATGTACTTCAGGTATCTCACCTTCCCAGTTACCATGACCCGGATTGATCGGCGTTGTCCACTCAAGGGTATTGGCACCCCAGGGATTCGGGCTGGTGACTTTTCTTCCTTTAAAAATGGAATAGAAGAAATTAAAGACGAACATCAGCTGCACCGCAAATACTATAATGGACACGATGGTTATCATTTTATCAAGGTCACCGAATTGGCTGAACGCCGCCCAGGAACTTTTATCGAGATAACGTCTCGGCATCCCGGCCAGGCCTTCATAATGCATAGGCCAGAAAATAAGATAAGCACCGACCATCGTTACCCAGAAATGGATATAACCCAGCGTAGAATTGAGATAACGGCCAAACATTTTCGGGAACCAATGATATATTCCTGCAAACATTCCGAACATGGATGCGACACCCATTACAATATGGAAGTGAGCTACTACGAACATGGTATCATGCAGGTGAATGTCTAACGTTGAATTACCCAGGAAGATACCGGTCAGTCCGCCGGAAATAAACAAGCTTACAAAGCCGATAGCAAATAAAGTTGCCGGGGCAAGCCGGATATTACCTCGCCACAGAGTAGTCAGCCAGTTGAATACTTTGATGGCCGACGGAACCGCGATCAATAATGTCAACAACACAAATATGGAACCGAGGAATGGGTTCAATCCTGTCACGAACATATGGTGCGCCCATACCAGGAAGGCCAGTATAGCGATGGCAAACAATGATCCCAGCATCGCCATATACCCGAAGATCGGCTTGCGCGAATTGACGGACAGTATCTCGGATACCATGCCCATTGCTGGCAACAGGATAATATATACTTCAGGGTGCCCGAGGAACCAGAATAAATGCTGGAACAGGATGGCACTTCCTCCTTCATTATTTAATATCTCTCCATTCACTACGATGTCGCTGAGGTAAAAGCTTGTTCCCAGGTTGCGGTCAAACAGCAACAGGATCAAACCGGAGAAAAGAACCGGGAATGACAACACACCCAGTACCGCTGTAAAGAACAATGCCCAAATAGTCAGGGGCAATCTTGTCATGCTCATCCCCTTGGTACGCATGTTCAGGATCGTAGCTATATAGTTAAGACCTCCGAGTAATGCTGATACAACGAACAAAGCCATTGAAACGATCCAAAGGTCCATACCCAGTTTCGACCCGATTGAAGCCTGTCCCAGGGCACTCAATGGAGGGTAGACGGTCCATCCTCCGGCTGCAGGACCAGTATGTATGAAGAGAGAAGATATCATTACGATACTCGCCATAAAAAAGAACCAGTAAGACAACATGTTCAGGAACGGCGAAGCCATATCCCTGGCGCCTACCTGCAGCGGTATTAAAAGATTGGCGAACGTGCCGCTAAGACCTGCTGTCAATACGAAGAACACCAGTACCGTTCCGTGCATGGTGATTAAGGCATAATAGAATTCTGCTTTTATCACTCCTCCTTCCGCCCATTTGCCAAATACAGTTTCCAGTATGGGAAAGGTTTGGCCGGGGTAACCCAGTTGCAGGCGAAACAGAACAGAGAATAAGCCACCGACAATAGCCCAAATGATACCGGTGACCAGGAATTGTTTTCCGATGGTTTTATGATCCTGGCTAAAAATATATTTTGTAACAAATGACTGCTCATGGTGACCATGATGATGATCGTCATGTGCTACCTCATGCGCCACTTGCCCAGGATGTATATGAATTGTATCGCTCATACTATATTATATTTTAATGATCCGATCAGGATCTTGCTATTAATCATTTATTCAAAACTGCCGTTACCTGTTTTGCTGTCGAGTCTACTGTATGTGTTGTATCCGAAGCAGCCGGTTGTTTCTTTTCAAATAATTTGGAATATAAAGCCTGTTTGGTAGCCATCCAGGCATCAAATTCTTCCTGTGTTTCCACGATCAATTCTCCTCTCATACCGGTATGACCCTTTCCGCACATCTGGTCGCAGGATATTTCGTAAACAAAATTAGCTTTCCCGAGTTCCTGTGCCATCTGCTTTGTCGTCTTGGTAGGAGTAAACCACATGGTGGTTGGCGTGCCGGGCACTGCATCCATCTTCATGCGAAAATGAACCAGTCCCACGTCATGTATTACATCTTTTGAATTGATGATCAACCGTACCGGTTTATCAACCACAAGGTGCATAGGTTCACCCGTGACATATACATCGTCGTGGTTAGCGGGATCTTCCCAGATCTGGCCCAATGGATTGTCGCCGGTTATCTTTTTAAAGTATTTCTTTCCAAATACTCCCTTTCCTCCCGGGCCATCGTGACCAGGATAGCGGAATTCCCATTTGAACTGGCTTCCTACTATTTCTACTTCCATGGCATTTTTCGGGGCATCACCTGTTATTTTGAACCAATAAAATATGCCAAACCCAACCAATACTGTCAGCGCAATCGCTGGAATCACAGTCCAGATAACTTCCAGTTTGTTGTTGTGAGGATAATAGTAAGCTTTGCGGTCGTCGGATTGCTGGTATTTGTACGAAAACCAGAACAATGCAATCTGGGTAATTACAAACACGATACCTGTTAGCACCAGTGTGATATGAAACATGGTATCGATGTGCTTGCCATGATTAGAGGCAGCTTCGCCCAGGATCCTTCCTTTCAGTGTTTCATTGCAATAATACACACCGATCAAACCCACAATGAGAAATGCCAGCAACAAAAATGCATTGACCTTATTGGTTTGCTTTTTCGCCTTTTCTTCTCCCCGCAATACAGCCACATACTCGCTGGCTTTGGCAATTTGAAAAGTGATAAGGAAACCCAATAAAAGGATCGCTACAATGAAAACAGTTTGCATATTCTATTAGTTTGATGCCAGCTATTCCGCCTGGCATTTCTTTTTCTTTTTATTTCCAATACCGTCCCGTGTACATCCACGGACAATGTTGCTTATGTATGATGAATCACACTTTCTTTTATCAAAGGGTGATTTCTAGTAACCAACGAATAACGGCTCAGCGTTCTACCTGTTACATACATGATCAATCCCACGAAACCAAGCGCAACGGCAAAATCGGCCAGGATCATCGGCACATGCGTAAGACCTGTATTAGGGTCCTTCATCGGGCCGGCAAATACCATCTGGAAGAAATCAAGCCAATGGCAGAACAGGATCAGCAATGACATGAACGTAATCGTTGTATAATTTCTTTTGGCTCCTCTCGTCATGAATATCAGAAGGGGTGCCAGGAAGTTCAGGCAGAACATCAGCCAGTATAATCCCTTATATGGCGATTGTACCACACGATTGCCTATACGGTTGATAAAATAAGTTGTTTCCTCGGGCTGGTTGCTGTACCATATCAGCATGTACTGAGAGAACCACAAATATGTCCAGAAAATAGAGAAAGCGAACATAAATTTCCCGAGGTCATGCAGGTGTTCCTGGTTGACGAGCTCGAGATAGTCATTATTTTTCAGGAAGACCACAAACAACGAGATCAGCGCCAATCCTGCAACAAAAGTGCTGGCGAATGTATACCAACTATACATGGTGCTGTACCAGTGTGCATCAATGCTCATCAACCACAACCATGGAGTGCAGGACATTACCGTCAATGCGAAGAATACAATATAAATGGCAGCCCATACTGTATTGGTCCACATATATTTTTTACGGCCTTCAAGGTTCAGCGGGGAATCGTCAAGGCTACGTGAAAGCTTGCGCATTTTCCATCCCAATAACGACCAGCCCAAATAAGTGATGACGGTCCAGATTGTAAAAAAAGGTTTGCTTAAAAAGCCTGATTTATGTCTGAGAATTGGGTCCTCAGCAACATGATGAGAATCTGTCCAGTGATAGATTGTATGATTACTGCTGAAGCAAACACATAAAAGAACTATAGTAGTTATTATACCAATTACGGGAACACAGGCGGAAATTGCTTCCGTAACCCTGCGAAAAGACATTTGGAACCCGGCCCAGGCCAGGGTAGTAGCACAGAAAAAGAACATGGCTGCATTAGTCACCAGCAGGAAGTAAACACTGTTTTGCAGCAAGCTTGCCCAAAACCGGGCATCTCTACGTTGCAGGTAGTCTTCCGGCCCTTTGGCGGTATGCGTGTAGATGTATAAAACAATGATCGCAATAATACCGATCGCCATCAAAACAAAGGCAACCGTATTATATCGCTTTGGTACAATAAATTTTTCGCGTAGCGTCGTCATCTTGTTCTTTTAAATAATTTACTCAAATAATGCTGCTATTATTTTGGTGCAACAGCAGCGGAATCTGGTTTTGCTTTATTCGCTGACAGGCTATCCGGCGTTCCAGCTGCATTGCCGGCGCCGTTACCTGACTGTTTATTTTTAATATAGCTTACAATCATCCAGCGCTGTCTTGTAGTCAGCTGTGATGCGTAGCTACCCATTTGTCCTTTGCCATAAGTGGCCACATGAAACATGCTTCCTTCTGTCATTTTGCTTGCCACCAGGTCTGCTGGCTTGGAAGTAAAAGGTCCATCTCCTCCTTTAAACAAAGGTCCGTCACCATTCAGCTTGGCGCCATGGCAGATAGCGCAATTGACGAGGTATAGGCGTCCTGCCTCCTGCATGTCCTTTTCTTCCAGTGTAGTAAGCGGGTTTGTTATTGATGCAGCCTGGAGCAAACCAGCAGAATCATTTTTTGGTTTATAGGGGAATACATCTCCTCTCGCGATGGTGCCTGCTACAGGCTGATTATTATAATGAGCCCCGTATTTATCCAATCTTTCCTGGGCAGGGGCATAGGTCTCGTAGGCCACGCTATATCCCATGTCGGGCATGTAAGCATGACCGGTGCCGCGACGAACCCTTTGGCAACTGGTAGCAGCGACGATCAC
>DASSFT010000187.1:0-15561 GCA_035694045.1 Chitinophagaceae bacterium | reverse complement strand
CAACCAGGCCAGCAATAACGGCGTTCAATTTGGGTCCTTCAACAATACGATTGACCCGGCGACAGGCCAACCCTATATATTCAGCTCGAATATCAACGCTTATCGTCCATCTTCGACTTCACCGTTGACCTCTTACAACCTGGTATTTACCGACAACAACTTTAAATATCCGCAGGTACTGAAATCAACCATCGCTGTCGACCAGAAATTACCGGCTAATTTCATTGCCACGGCAGAATTTGGTTATTCCAGGGACATTAATGCTGTGAATTTTGAGAATGTAAATCTCCCGTTGACGGGTACTCCGCTTGCTGGTCCTGATAATCGAATCCGTTATTCATCGACCAAAATTTATAGCGGGCAGGGAACTGCTACACCAACCAACCCCAATATCACGAATGCTATTTTGATGAAGAATTATTCTAAAGGTTATTCCTATTATCTGACACTGCAAGTACAGAAGACCTTTAAAAATCTTTATACCAGCATTGCCTATACAAACAGCAAGACCAGGAGTTTAAATGACGGAGGCTCTATTGCAGCCAGTATGTGGAGAGACCGGCCTGTGACCGGCGATCCCAATGCGCCTGAGCTGGGCTATTCCAACTTTTATCAACCCAACCGCATCATTGCACAGGCATCATACCGCATAGAATACGCCAAGCACTTTGCTACTTCTATCGGGCTGGTGTTTGAAGCAGCACCTAACGGGGTCGGCTCGTATACATACAGCGGAGACGTAAATAACGACGGCACCTTCGGTAATAATGATCTTATCTATATTCCCCGGAATCAAAACGATATTGTATTAGTCCCTGTCAATACAGGCGGAGGCACGATTACAGACACACGGACACCATCCATCATCTGGAACCAGTTAAACAACTTTATTAACCAGGATCCCTATATGAGCCAGCACCGGGGCGAGTATGCTCAGCGCAATGGGGTAGTACTTCCATATTTCAAACATCTCGATTTAAATGTTACCCAGGATTTCTACCTTCTGGCGGGTGGTAACAGGCATACCTTGCGAGTGTCATTTGACATTATTAATGTCGGCAATCTCCTTAACAAAAACTGGGGTGTGGCAAAAAGTTTTAGTTCCACTTCGTTCCTTAAATATGAAGGATTGGTGACCAATGCGGCTGATCCCAATGTTGGCAAACCACGTTACTCTTTCCTTTACCAGGATGCGGCAAACCAGATACCTTTCGTAAACAGTTTCCAGGATAACACCAGTATTTTTTCTCGCTGGCAAGGCCAATTAGGCATCCGTTATTTATTTAATTAAAGAAGCTTTTCAGCAAGCAGTTTAGTTTAGCATCAATTGAACCATCCCTTTTCAAAGGGATGGTTTTTTACTTTAATAACGCATGCATATAAATAATGCCCATTTGATCGTGCCTAATAATTCCTTAATAAATAGATAATATAATAATGGCGCGGATAAATGCAGTTTTGCGGCTGATATGGTTCTACTCGCTGATTCTACCCGGCAACCGGCCGGTTTTGTACACCACAATATTCTTGTCTTACCCGACGGAACGGTAATTGGTGTCCTGTTAGGTCATTGCATTTTCGGTCCTGACGGGACTGTAAAAGCAAAATACTTCAGGAAGACGCTTTTTAGTTTACAAGGCAAAATACTGGCAAAAAATACAGGTACCGGTACCCATCCCGACGTAGATGAAAAAAAACTGATTGAGGAAGCCTGGAAAATTATCAGTCTCATTAAGAATCATAGTTGCCCGGTCGTTGAGCCAACTGGCGACTGGTCAGGTGTGACCCTGGCAGTGCATTTTGGCGAAGTTGCCAGTGTATTTTCTAGTTGAACTCCACAATTCCTAATTCCAGTTATCAATCTTCACATCATGAGGAGAAGGTCTTCCCTTGCCTTTTTCAACGTACTCCCGAAGGCTTAAAAGAAACACAGCCCATTTCATACTACAGTGAGCCGTAAACTCAACGGCCTCGCGCCATTTTCTATGACCGAAAATAATAATAGTTTGATCGTCTTGTTGTGACAACTGAAAGGTAATCTCAGTGCCAATCCATTCTTCGGGTCCATCAGTGCAGCGCCACCGTACATCTTTTCCAGGTGCGAGCTCCTGCACTTCCATGACCATACTTCCTTTTATGTCTCCTGTATCAGATCGAAAAGTGAATTCGATCTTTCCCCCGATCCCTTCATCACCTTCAACCTCTTCGGTCCACCAATTCGAAAGACCTTTTATCGTTGATAAAGCTTTATAAACCTGGGCTGCCTGCGATTTGATCCCAATACGATGAATAATGTCAACCATAATTATTGTGTTTATTGTTACAAATGTATTCTTACTTACTAATTAGTCTGCACTTTATCTTTTGTTATGAAGCTCCGCAAGCTGTTATTAATATAGGAGCTCCATGCGTTTGAACAGTCATGATAACATTCAATGCCAGGAGCCAGGCCTACATGAGTGAAGCGAACCTGCGTTTGGTTACCCTTACCGGAGATTTCGAAACCGATTTTAGTACCCGTCCATTCGTCTTTGTCTTTAATAAAATTAAGTTTACTATCTGTGATGAGCCAAACCACCTTTTTGCCAGGAATTAGTTCAGTCACCTTCTGTTTACTGTAATGAATATCTTTATAACGATAGGTAAACTCGTCATTTAGTTTTTCCGTATTGCCCTCAACTCCAGGCTCCCCGGTCCACCATCCGCGAACATTGTTGATCGCGTTGAATACTTCTTCCGGAGTATTATCTACCAGCAGGGTGATTGTAAGATCTGATGTTTTCATGTCCAATGATTTTTGATTTTGAAAATATTACCGGACAAAGCTATTGTCTAAATACCGCTTGGCTGGGGTGCAAAATGGACTTTATAGCGGGTTGATCTGGACATCATAGATTTCTTCGTTTGTAAAAAGGCAATCAATGAATATCAACCCGGGCTGTATTTACTTCGGGTGTTGGCTTATCAATTAACAGATCATCTGATAATCAGGCACTCTGCCGGCCATCCGCATTTTTCGGCAAAATAATTGTACCTTAAATCGTTATCTCCGGTTTATTTCTATTCAATACATACTCTACAAGCCGTGGGACGTATCGTGGCGATAAGGAAACTGGTTGATGATCTTAAACAAGATTTGATACTATGTTAAGTGCTATCATCACTGGAACAGGTGCCTGCATACCCGAAAAAATTCAGCTAAATCAGGATTTCACACAACATAACTTTTTCGATGAGAAAGGTCTTCCCTTAGCCGATACGGCAGAAGCCATTATCGAAAAATTCAGGAAAATAACGGGTATCAACGAACGGCGATATGCTCCAACTCATCTAAACACTTCTGACATTGCCGCAGTAGCCGGTAAGCAAGCACTTATCAATAGTGGAATTGACCCGGAGACGCTTGACCAGATTGTCGTATCACACAATTTTGGTGATGTAGCCTATGGCAGCATACAATCGCAGAATGTGCCTACTCTTGCAAGCAGGGTAAAACATCTATTGGGTGTCGTGCGACCCGAGTGTATCGCTTATGATGTCCTGGTTGGTTGCCCCGGATGGGTTCATTCCCTAATTCAATCTCATGCCTGGTTCAAGGCAGGCATGGCAAAAAAAGTCCTTTTGATCGGTGCCGAAACCCTGTCGAGAGTGATTGATATTTCAGATCGGGATAGCATGATCTTTTCCGATGGCGCCGGCGCATGTGTATTAGAATATAAAGAGTCCGTACAGGGAGGGCCAGGTATCCTCGGCACCAGCGCACAAACACATAGCGCCGGTGAATTTGATTATATCGATATGGGGAAATCCTATAAGTCGAGCAACAATGATCCGGCACTATATATCAAAATGAAGGGAAGAAAAGTTTATGAATATGCACTGAAGTATGTTCCCCGCGCCATGAAAGCATGTCTCGACCAGGCAGAAGTAGATATCAGGCAAGTCAGTAAAATACTGATCCACCAGGCCAATGAGAAAATGGACGAGGAAATAGTGAAAAGGCTATATTCATTATATGGATTATCCGATGCACCTTCGGGAATCATGCCCATGAGCATACAGTGGCTTGGAAATAGTTCGGTAGCAACGATTCCTACACTTTATCACCTTATCCGGCAGGGGGAGATGCCGGAGCATAAAATTAAAGAGGGTGACATCATTCTTTTCGCTTCCGTAGGAGCCGGCATGAATATTAATGCGGTGTGCTACCGGGTCTGAAAACGTACCAGGCATTTTATGGAAAACGATATTACCCGTATAATAACAGGTTTCCGGAATTCATCATCAAGAATATTCGAGATGATCTATAACGATTTTAAGAGAAATGTAAAAAATGTGAACAGGAAAACAGATGAGAATGTATTTCAACAAATGCAGGCCAGGTACATCAATGAATTGGAAAATCAGCTGCGACAGCTAGCAGAAAAAACAGTGGCAGGGTATAATGAACCCAGGGAGAGTAAAATACTGCAGCATGAGTTAGCCAGCCAGATTTCTTATCTTTTATCGGAATTTCAACAGAAAGCAAAGTCCAGGTAGCCTATCAGGATTGTGCTTCCAGCCTGGTAAATTCCATTCCGTTGAAGATCCTTGCCAGGTTTTCATTGTTCGTCCTTTTATATTCATCAATGTAGGTTTCGCTCACAACCCTCCAGAAATTTTTACGGCTCAACTCACTATAATCAGATGTTTTTATAAACAGCCCTTTTATCGAATCACGAGTTTTGAACCTGATCTGAAATACCGCCCCGGAGGAACGCTTCTTTTGTACAATTTCTTCGACCTGTTCGTATGTCATTGGAATGATTAAAAATTGATAAAGAGATTTTATGGAGTCACCTTGGTTCTTATCCAGTTGAAAACAGATATTTCACTTTTCGCCTCTATTGGCAACTCATACTGAATTCTTCTTTCAAGGCTTTTTCCTTCCTGTAGTGTAAAATTTTCCGATAGTGATCCATAAAAATTTATCAGAAAAAGCACCTGGTTGCCATTAAACCGGTCAAAACTTCTCCGGCTGGGCCGGCCTGTAAAAAGATCTTGCTTGTCGTCAGACCAGTCATAGAAAGTACCTTCAAGATCTTCCTTTTGGAACTGCATGAAATGTTATTTTAGAAGTGAAGCTGTGCAGTATCTATACAAGCGCGGCAACAGCATACGTCTTATCAAGTAAATGAACGACGCCATTTGATCCCTGCCTGTTATGTGCCAGTATCTTGGATCCGTTTATAAGTGTTTCCCCATTCTTGACAGTAACCATGAGCTGTTTACCATTAAGCGATTGCAGTTTTTGTTCATTCCTGAAATCATAAAACATCTTTTTCCCGGGAATGATGTACCCCGATAATAAATCAAGAAGATTGTTGCGATTGGCAGGTTCCAGCAACTTGTCGTAGGTCCCCGATGTAAGATTGTTGAAAGCCAGGTTAACAGGCCCGAGAATCGTAAAGGGCCCTATCTCGTTCAATTTATTTTCCAGTTCTGCAATTTTTACTCCACGGCTGAACAAACTAAGGTTACGGTCAGCATTCATTATTTGAAGGATTGTCGTCATATTCACTTTTTAAAATGATGGTATCGCTACCATTTTTCTACTAGTCAAAAAAAAGGAAGAACTGTCCCGCTCTTCCTGTCATGATCACCATTTTGCTTTCGAGCGGTTTTCTCTTTCTCTCGCAATAGTAACAGAAATAAATCTGCCTTCAATTTCTTTACCATTCAGTTTACCTATAGCCTGGTCGGCTTCAGTACTTGAGGCCATTTCGACAAATCCGAATCCGCGGCTCCTGCCTGTTTCACGATCAGTTATCACTTTAGCCGATGAAACCTGGCCAAAGGGTTCAAATAATTTCCGCAGATCGTCATCGCTGGTATGAAAACCCAGGTTAGAAACATACATGTTCATAATACAAACTTTTAAATTTTTGATAAAAGGGATAAATACAGCAGCAAAAGAAAAGAGAAGAAGACTATTACCGGTTCGGAAAGAAAGAATCGTTCCTAATCCTGACTGAATGATGAAGTATTTTTATCTGTCAAATTAAAGGTAACCTATTTATTGCAGTGCTCAAAATAAATTAGAAACATTAACCGGACCAGTGAAAATAACAACTCCCGGGAGTAAATAAAGCGTTAACTTACATTCCTGCATCGCATCTGCGGCCAACATATGTCCCACCCTCATTAAAGCATTAACTGGTCAGCACATCAATCGAAGTTTAAATTAAAGAATTATGACTAAAGATACCATTGTGCAGTTTATTTGCATTACATCAATTCTCGAACCTGATGAATTTATGGATATGTGGGATTCTTATGCAAATCTGCACGTGGATGATCCGGCAAATATCCTGTTACGGGAAGGAGTCTCAGAAAAAAGCGATAACAAGTTTAATTATGTATTGCAACATGTTTGTGGTACAGCTGATTTCAGGTTTGCTTTTATGAAAGAAAGAAGCAAGATGCATCCCCCGGAACAAAAAGCGAGGATAAAGCTTGCCGGTGGTTACCTGCCGTTGCAGTTTCAATCTAAGTATAATAATGTAAAGGATGACGCCAGGATAGTCGTATTTGTAGGTCATGGAGAAAACGACCTTGAATTCTATCGCGGGCAATCCTTTCATTACCTGAACATATACGAGGCATATTTTGAAAACTGTGCTTACAGTTATGTGATGGAATTTTTCCTGCACAAGCAGGATGCTCCCGAGTTGCTTGCCCAATTAAAAACCAGGCCCCGTGTGGAAGCAGCACTTTATAAAGAGTGCCCGGTTTCTCATTCTTCGAAAAAGCTGGCTGCGAGGTACTAGATGCTGGATGCTAGATGCTAGATGCTGGATGCTAGCTGTTCAATGCTGTGAGTCATTAGGGGTCATTAGCCTGGTAAACGACAATGAACCTAACTTCCACTTGTCTTTCCCTTTGATATATACTTCAGTAACTATAAATGGATTGGTTACCTCATTTCCGCCTACCACCGCTAGTAAGGTGATGTTATTTAAAAGGATGGCAGTATTGCCAATGATATTCACTGAGGCAGAGTGAATGTCCGCTTTCTTATAATGAATCCCTCCACTTTTAATTACGTTGAGTTCCGGGCCTTTCCCCCAGCTTCCTCCCATATGAACGAAGACAGATTTTTCATCAAATAGTGAATTCAACGAATCTACATTTTTGTCTGACATCCAAATCCACTTCTGCCTGGATAGATTTATGATCTCTTGTTCTGCAGCAGAAGAATTTTCTTTTGTTTGTTGTGCGAATGACCATTGCATAGTCAATACCAGGAAACACAGGCTGAAAATTGATACTTTCATATAATTATTTGTTTAGAGTTTGCTCATCCTGGTGTACAAATTTTTGATAGCGAGGTAAGCTTTTATTCTGCACGACGGTACTCCTCATCCGTTACCCTCTTTAACCATATAGTTTTTCCTTTTTGAGCGGGTGTCGTGGCAAGATAGGCAAAACCGCTTCCCGGCGATGCCCCATGCCAATGCTCTACACCCGGAAGACATTTGATGACATCTCCTTTATGAACGATTTGCAATGGTTTGCCTTTTTCCTTGTAATAGCCGGTGCCTTCTGTAATAAGCAATATCTGGCCGGCCGGATGAATATGCCAGTCCAGTTTTGCCCCGGGCGAAAATGTGGCAACAGCAATGCTGTAGTTGAATATACTATCCGGCACACTTAATTCTTTAAGCCAAACAGTTCCTGTGTGATTATCAGTGGTAGATATCTCACCTTTTGGAAAGAGGGACGGGTCTTGCGCTGATGCACGAGCGGAAAAAGCGGCATACAACAAAACCGTAAACAATACTTGTTTCACCATATGTTTATTGATTGTTTAATTTTGAGTTTTATTGACTTCTCTAACGACCTACAAGTTTTTGCATCTGCTCTGGATAACGTGCGCCCTGCACTGGTATCGCTGAAAATACTGCATCGATCTCTTTGATGCCCTTCGTGCCCAGTTCAATGTCTATTGCTCCCAGGTTCTCCTTCAGCCGGTGCAATTTTGTTGTTCCAGGAATTGGTACAATCCAGGATTTTTGTGCAAGCAGCCAGGCTAATGCTACTTGTGCGGGAGTTGCATTTTTTTGTGCAGCAATTTTGGTAAGCAGATCAACCAACGCCCGGTTTGCTTTTCGGTTCTCTTCTGAAAAACGAGGAACAAGGTTGCGGAAATCGGTTTTGTCAAACGTTGTGTTCTCATCTATCTTTCCTGTTAGAAAGCCTCTTCCTAAAGGGCTGAAGGGGACAAAGCCAATCCCAAGCTCTTCAAGTGCAGGTAACAGTTCTTTTTCTGGTTCTCTCCACCACAATGAATACTCGCTTTGAACTGCTGTTACAGGTTGAACCGCATGTGCCTTACGAATAGTTTGAACTCCGGCTTCCGACAGGCCAAAATGCTTCACTTTGCCTTGCTGAATTAAGCCTTTCACAGCACCCGCCACATCTTCGATTGGCACATTAGGATCAACGCGGTGCTGATATAACAAGTCAATCACGTCAGTTCGCAGACGCTTAAGCGACGCTTCTACAAATGCTACAATGTTTTCAGGCCGACTATCTGTCCCTAAATCCGCTTTACCTTCCTTGAAACCAAATTTTGTTGCAATTACCACTTCGTTACGAAACGGTTCCAATGCTTCGCCAAGCAGCTCTTCATTTGTAAACGGGCCGTATGCTTCAGCGGTATCAAATAATGTAACACCCTGTTCAAAAGCTGTCCGAATTAGCTTAATCGCATCTTGTTTTTCTGTTGCCGGACCATAGCTAACACTTAGTCCCATACAACCAAGACCCAGTGCGGATACTTCCAGGCCGCTTTTCCCTAACACTCTTTTTTGCATATTCATTTTTTAAGTAAGTTAAACATTCGCTTGTTTTCTTCACGATGCAAAGGTCCTGTATTTCCTGCCCTCTGCATTATACAGATTACGGATTTATCTACCAATATTGCTGATTAGTGCAGGCCCGCCGGGGTAAAGATGAATAAAGTGGTAATTTTATATTCATTAAAACGATACTTGTATGGATATCATGCGACGTTTTGAGACGGTCAGTGACTACAACAGCTTTAACAACAATGAAACATTGCATCCGCTGGTCAGTGTTGTTGACTTGTCGAAGGCAAGTCCCCGGCAGGGTTCCCGGATGTATTTAGGCATTTATACCATATTCTTAAAAGATGTAAAATGCGGCGACCTGGTATATGGCCGGGATGTCTATGACTACCAGGAAGGAACATTGGTTTTCCTGGCACCAGGACAAGTGGCAGGTGTGAATAGCAATGGAGCAACCTATCAGCCGAAAGGTTATGCACTGGTATTTCATCCTGATCTAATACATGGCACCTCGCTCGGACGGCATATTCAGGATTATACTTTTTTTGGTTACCAGTCGAACGAAGCACTTCATTTGTCTGAACGAGAAAGAAAAATTGTTTTGGATTGTTTTTCGAAGATCGAATATGAATTACAGCATGCCATTGACAAGCATAGTAAAAGACTTATTGTAGCTAATATCGAGCTGTTTCTAAACTATTGCATCCGCTTCTACGACCGCCAGTTTATTACCCGTGACAATGTTCATAAAGGAATTTTAGAAAGGTTTGAGCATTTGTTGAATGAGTATTTTCAATCCGGCAAACCACAGACTAATGGTTTGCTTTCTGTAGCTCATTGCGCAAGTGAGTTGAATTTATCAGCAAGCTATTTTGGCGACCTGATAAAAAAAGAAACGGGGAAAACTGCACAGGAACATATACAGTCGAAGGTGATTGATGTGGCGAAAGAAAGAATTTTTGACCCAAGTAAATCGGTTAGCCAAATTGCCTATGAACTGGGGTTTAAGTACCCACAGCATTTTACCCGTTTATTTAAACAGCGTGTTGGGCAGTCGCCTAATGAATATAGGTTGCTGAATTAAAGGGTTCGAACTTTGGGTTAAAGATTAAATCCAGCTTCAGGGGGAGCATAAATGCAAAACATACTACTAATGGAGATATGATTTTAGTGAAGGAATTCTAGATTGATTCTGGAGTTATGGTATAAAATACAGTGTCAATAAAAAATAATGTTTCCAAATTTACGATTATATTTTCATCATGCATATCTTCAAGAATCAAGCCTAGTTCACCGTGAACGTAATCATTTCTCCTACTGTTCACAAAACCATTAAAGCCTAGCAGTTTTTTCACATCTCCCAATTCGACTTGTGCGTCGGATGTAATAAACGGTTGTTTTAAAATAGCACATAGTGCCTTGTTGTCCTTTACAAATCCGATAAAAGTATAAGCAGTATTTACGAAGATTAGATTATGCAACAAGATGCTATTGAAGAATTCCAGCCATGTAGCATAGTAAACAGCATCGTTAACTTTGATTACATTTTTATTGTCGACATCAAGATACACTCGGGCCTCGCCACCTCTTGTTAAATACCTCGCCTGGTCCGGCAAATTAGCAGTCCACAGATTATTTTTTTTAGCGTAAGATTCTAAGACGATCGCCTGCTTTTCTTTAATGATTGCTTTACTTTCGAAGTCTTTTTTAACCGTTGTACTTGTTGGAAAGCTTGAGCATAAGAAATTTCGGATTGCTGTGCAATTATCCTGGCCCCCTTCAAGGATAGTTCCTGTAGTGATATTTTTAATTTTACCTCGGGTATCATCCGGTAGCATTTAATACAAAAATAATCAAAAAGCCTAAGAGTTGAAAAGGGTTGAGTGTCAGGTTTGTAGTCCCGATAAGAATCAGTTTTTGGTACTGATAACTATTCTTGCTGGCTGCAGACCCCCGGCTTTTGCTTCCAAAATAATATCCCCGGCCTCCCCCTTTGGGCGAAGAACCACGAGGCATTTGCCCCGGAAAGTATTTCGTTTGGGTTGTTTGAAACTTGCCATATCAGATGGATTTGCACTCCCCACTCCTGCAAGTTCTCCCGCCCCACTAATATTGAATTCAATTGTCCTGGTTTCCCATGGTACCAGGTTTCCCTTGTCATCAGTTATTTCAACTGTCACATAAGAAAGATCATTTCTACTGGCCCTGATAGACGTTCTATCTGCCTTGAGACGGATGCTGTGGGCATTGCCTGCAGTTTTCAAACTGACCTGCCCAACTTCTTTTCCATCTTCGATCGCTATTGCTTTTAATTCACCTGATTCATACGGCACTTCAAACTTTGCGGTCAATTTTGCACTGTCCGGAATTGTTTTCTCACCGATTATCCTTCCATTTAGTTCCAACCGCACGAGCGGAGACCGTGAATACACATTGACCTCAAACTTCATTCCGTCATGACCGGGAAAGGTCCAGCTTTGCTGCTCATCAGGCCAACCCCAGTAACTTATTTTCTCCTTACATCCCCCGGTTGGATGAACTGCCATTTGGATTTTACTTCTCCGCCAAACAACATCACGATAATACGACTGCGGTTTTTTATCGCCGATTAAATCGATGTCGCCACACCATGCATTGAACCAGGGCCAGGGCCTGAAAAAATTATCCTTTGCTGTGTCACAGCCACTATGGCCGATACCCGATTCACCTAAATAGTCCATAGCGGTCCATACAAAATCACCGATTACATAAGGGTTCTTTTCTACCAGTTGCCAGTTTTCGAACGCATGCTGAGGAACGGATTCGGTTCCCACCATTATACGATTTGGATACTGTTTATGATCCGATTCATATTGCCACCATTGATAATTATACCCACCTACATCCAGTAAAGCAAATGTCGGGGCAGTCTCTCCCCATTTCTTCCCCGGGTTATCCCAGAATTCACAAACAGCTGAAGTGATCAGCCGGGAAGGGTCGAGTTGGCGAATCACGGGTTTGAATTTTTCAATCATATTGAGACCCGATAGATCAGCCCTTTCCTGTATCTCGTTTCCGATACTCCATAATATAATGGAAGGATGATTTCGGTCACGCAGGATCATGGATGAAAGATCTCTTCTCCACCATTTATCAAAGAATTGATGGTAGTCATCCGGGTTCTTTGGCTTTTGCCACATGTCAAATGCTTCATCGATTACAAGTATCCCAAGCCTGTCACAAGCCTCTAAGAACTTTTCGGATGGTGGACAGTGACTGCTACGGACAGCATTAAAACCATTTGCCTTGAGCAATTCTATCCTTCGCTCTTCTGCACGGTCAATGGCTACGGCACCCAATATGCCATTGTCATGATGAACACAACCGCCTTTCAATTTTATATTTTTTCCATTCAATACAAATCCATTCTCTGCACTAAAACTGATTTCTCTTATCCCAAAATTGGTTAAAGTAATATCTTCTGTTTTTCCTCCAACCCGCACAGTTACTTCCGCCTTGTATAAATAGGGAGAGTCGGTCGACCATAACTGCGGTGATTTAACTATCATATCCTGCGAAATAGTTGTTATATCATTCCCCCCGATCGACTCCCGGCTGTCCGCTTCCACTACTCTTGTTCCATTTGCATCTAAAATCCTGGTATGAACGACCAGGTCTATTTTAGCATCCTGTTGATTTAAAATGTCTGTAACCACCCGCACAGTGGCCTCTCTTGCCGAGATCTTCGGTGTAGTCACATACACTCCCCATTGATCGATATGTAATGGATTCGTTACTATCAATTTTACATGGCGGTAAATTCCGGAACCGCTATACCAGCGGCTGTTCTTTCCTTTATTGACGACGCGGACCGCCAGTACATTCTTTTCTCCTGCTGGTTTGCAAAATTTTGTAATATCAAAAGAGAAAGAAGTATAACCGTGTTTATGATCACCTACATAATTGCCATTGATCCACACATCTGTTTCCGTATATGCCCCTTCGAAGTAAACAGATACGATTTTTCCTTTATCGTCACTCGTAAGAGTAAATGCTTTGCGATACCAGCCGGTACCGCCGACCACATGCCCGGTTGAATTTCCATCGTTAGCACCCTCACTTTTTTTAGAAAAAGGTCCGATCGTTTCGCCGGGGATTTGTTCAGGAAGGTCCTCGATGCTCCAGTCATGCGGCAGGTCGATCACCCGCCAGCCCGAATCATTATAGCCAGGTTGCTCAGCCCCAGCAATGCTATCTCTCATAAAACGCCAGTCGCTATCAAAATCTCGAACACGACTGCTGAAAGATTCATTTTCGTCTGATTGCATACACCCACTGAAAAAGCAACTGAGGATTGCCAGCGCAAAAAATATTTTTCCAGCGTGCTGAAATAAACGGCACAGTTTCATTGTAAATAAAGTTAGTGCTTAAACATATCGGGGAGAAAAAAATGATTAGTTGAACCGATTTGCTCTATCGAACCAGCTTTTTTGTCCCTTTATTGTTATAGATGGTAATGAAATCGACGGCACCGGAATAAACTAACGTCCTGGACGATGAAGATAGATAAGTGCTTCCGTAGTATAATTCCTGTTTGAATGAGCTGCCATCCTTCTTATGAACAATCGCGTATTCATCGTTTTGATCAGTGGCGAAAAATTTCTGACCTTTTGTGGTTTGATAGCTCTGTAGTTTCCCGTTGTTATTGGCCACTAAAATAAGTGAAGAATTATCTGCCAAATTTATACTTGCCATTCCCTTTGAATCACCATCGGCCACAAAACCGGTAATAGCAGAAACCAATGGTTGAAAATTCCCCTTCCCATCTCCCAGTAATAATAAACCCGTCATGCCGTCATAGTTACCGGTAGAAACTTCTGTTGAATATGAATTGCCGGTTAGCAAAACATCGGTGTGACCATCATTATCATAATCTCCTGTTACCATCCCAAACAATGGCGCAAACTGGCATTGAACCGGGAGTGCCCTTCTCTCGAACTTACCTTTGCCTTTATTTTCAAGATAACTGCTTTCAAAACATTCTGCTTTTACAATAAAGGCGTCTCCTAATTCCGCCTTTGTAAACGTTTCCTCAAATGTTACTGAAGCGAATTTCCTATACAACTCAAATCGTTTTCGCATGGCTGGTATCTGTCCTATTAGTTCATCCCTTGAAGGATAAACATAGTTGCGTCCCTGCATATAATAACACATCACCGGGTCAATCGCCCCATTTTTATCAAAATCTTTTGCATAGATACAAAGTGGTTCTGTCGCACTTGCCTTCAATCTTGTATTTAAACCCAAATTTCCTACCACGTAGTCGATATCTCCATCCTCATCAAAATCACCTGCCGTGATGCTATTCCACCACCCTGACGAATGTGCAATGATCAATGGCGAATTAAAAAGCAGTTTGCCATTTTGGTTTTTGATAAAGAGAATAGGCATAAATTCCCCAGTGATCATTAGGTCTGTCCATCCATCATTATCAAAATCGGTCCACAGGGCAGAGGTAACCATTCCCATTTTTCCATTTGCCGGCAGCTCGGATGAGGCATTGGAGAAGCTACCACCATTATTTTTCAGCAGGTAGCTTTGCGGGGATAAGGGGTAGTTGCCAGGAACTACTCTTCCTCCAACGAACAAATCGATATCTCCGTCTTTGTCATAATCACAACCGGAGACGCAGGAACCACTTGCCCTTGTAGGAGGTAACGCATCGGGCCGGTGCCTAAAATTACCTTTGCCGTCGTTGATATATAACCTGTCCTGCTGCATCACAGATCCTTCTTCCTTCTCAGAACTGCCACTTACAACAAATAAATCAAGATCATTGTCATTATCGGCATCGAAGAGCAATACGCCCATATCTTCATACAAAGTATCTTTCCTTAGTTTTTGTTCCGAATATATTCCTGCCTTGTTTTGAATAAAAAAACTTCCGTCGCTGCCCGAAGCTCCTCCAATATAAAAATCTTCCCACCCATCATTGTTGATGTCGCCTACTGCGATGCCAGGACCACAGCGGGAAAGCATGTGGGGCACGAGAGGCTGTAGCTTGAAGTCAACAAAATAGTTTTCTTTATGGGACCAGGCCAGCCCATTTGACCCGGTTACATTTTCAAAAACTCCCTGTGAGCCCATCCCGCCAAATGACGGGATAGGGGTCTCAGCAGGGCCTGCCTGTCCGGTAGGCAGGCCTGCCTTAGCGGAATAAACTATACTGATGACTGTATTTGCATCTATATTATATCTCGATTGTCGAGACCCATCAGGCCAAATGATCTTCAAACTATCAGCGACCGTATTTTTTCCCAATCCAAAATGCAATGGTAATTCGACCGTGGACTCATAACCGCGGTAGGGATTCAGTTCCTGCATCTGCATTTGTCCTTTGGCATATACATACACTTTGCTCCCGATGGCCTGGAGGTTGGGTGTATTGCCTGTGAGTTTTATCGTGAGATAATTGTTTTGTACCAGCTCATTGGTATTATTCTTAAAAATTCTTGCCGGCTCATTAAACTGGTTAATGACAAGTTCCAGGTCGCCATCATTGTCCAGGTCGGCATAGCAGGCGCCATTAGAAAAACCAGGTTCGGTGAAGCCCCAGTCATTGTTGCGTTTTGTAAAACTCAGGTTGCCATTATTCTCAAACAGGTAATTCTGTAAAGGAACCTTAGCCAGTTGGCTGATCGCCTTTAATTGCTTCTCTTTTTCGATAGTT
>DASSFT010000186.1:0-8986 GCA_035694045.1 Chitinophagaceae bacterium | reverse complement strand
GGTAAAGCTACGGAGATAAAAAAGATAGCAGAGAAGTACGGACCTGTGACTGAGGTTCAGATTAAAGAGGATGTGAAGAAAGCATTTTAATTTGAAAATTTGAGAATTTGAAAATTTGAAAATGGAGCAGTCAGTTAATATGTAAACTGATATACGAATAAACAAATTAACTGATTAACGAATTAACATGAAAATAGAGTTTTGGGCGATAGGAAAAAATCATGAACCGTATGTAAAAACCGGGGTGGAGGACTTTACTGCCCGGATCAATAAGTACTTCAAAGTTGCCTGGAACATTATACCGGTACCAAAGAATGCTGGCATGCTAAGTGAGATGGACCTGAAAAAGAAAGAAGGGGAAACTATCCTGGATTGGTTACACAAAGATGATTACATGGTCGCATTAGATGAAAGAGGAAAACAATTTTCTTCCGGGAAACTGGCGCAATTCATACAGGCAAGAGCGAATGAAAGCAGGAAAAAGCTGGTGTTTATAATTGGTGGTGCCTTCGGGCTGGATCCCGCGATATTAAAACGGGCTGATCATAGCTGGAGCTTATCGGAACTGACCTTCCCTCACCAGTTGGTTCGATTGATACTGGCAGAACAGGTCTACCGCGCATGCACCATCTTAAAAAATGAAAAATATCATCATCAATAAAAAGTTTATATTCGATTATCTGAATAAATAGCCATGGAGTTTTCGCTTACGCTTGTAATCGTTATCATCACCTGCATTGTTTCTATCAGCGCCTTCAACAATCATAAGATCATGAGTGATCTTATTTTTTATGGCCCGGCTATCAGCCAGCGCAATCAATGGTACCGGATGATCACCCACGGACTGATACATGCAGACATTCCCCATCTCTTCTTCAACATGTTTGCCCTGTATTCTTTTGGTACGGCAGTGGAGAAAGTATTTAGTGCAAACTGTTTGTTTGGCAATCTTGGGAAATTGATGTTCCTGATTTTATATGTAACGGCATTGGCAGCCGCAAGCATACCCGATCTGATGAAATATAAGGATAGCTACCATTTCCAAAGTCTGGGCGCTTCGGGTGCGGTATCGGCAGTCATTTTTGCTTCGATTGTTGTCATGCCAAAGGTGGGTGTAGGTATTATTTTCATTCCCGGGGTCAGGATACCAGGTTACATTTTCGGCATTCTGTATCTTATCATCTCGGCTTATCTCGATAAACGAGGGGACAGCAATATCAATCATGGAGCTCATTTGTGGGGAGCCATCTATGGCCTGTTGTTTACAGTCGCTCTCATTTATGCAATGGGACAATTGGACCTGATCGAGAATTTCAAACAACAGTTGGCGGCTGACGAGCCGTTTATTCCTGCGTATTGTCGCTAATTTGAAAATACAAGTGAGAACACAGATTGTTATGATGACAGGATAAATTATGATCAGTGAATATCTTAACAATCATATCAATGCGCGTTCTCATTTATTTGGCTGGAAACTTAGCTGCAAAACCTGGCTTGTGCTTTCCGTGATCTTAAAACGTTCATCGATTCTCATTCCCACTATCCAGATAATTTTTTTGTTCATTTCAATCACCCAGGCCTTTTCTTTACTTGTTTTCGACAGTTTTTGATCGATAAAAAAGCGGGCCAGTTTCTTTTTTTTCTTCATACCAAGTGGATAGAAATAATCACCGGCCTTCCATTTGCGTAAGAGCAGGGGAAACTGGATTTCCTTTGCATCCAGGCAGGCGACCTGGTGGCCGGTTACCGGTTGCTTGTTACCGGTTTTTTCTATGCGGAGGACGCCTTCGGAAAACTGAGTCCTGGTATCTTTCTCTTCGATGATAATATTCTCTGCCAATGGCGACCGCGAAGGGCTGATAATAAACCAGTGCCTGTGTTTGATGATTCTGTAATTAGCCGCGGGAGAATCGATATAACTGCCCGAATCGCCTTCAGCCAACTTCAATACCTCGTCTACCTGTTTTTCTGAAAAGCCATAGCTGGCAATTACTTCATAAACGAGTGCCTTGTTATTGTAGCCCAGTAATTGTTTAATCGGGATATGAACCTCCTCGCCTTTTTGCCTGCAAAGTTTTTTTACTATCTCTCCCACAGAAATTTGATAAAGTCTTTCGATTTCACCAAAGCGTTTGATATTATCCTGGAGGTTATCCTTTACCTGCGGGTAAACTTTACTGATTGCCGGGAGGACCTCGTTTCGGAAAAAATTACGGGTGTATTTAGAAGATTGATTGGATGAATCCTCTACAAATTGCAGTTTATTCTCCCTGGCAAATTGCAGTAGTTCCTCTTTAAAAAAAGGAAGCAGGGGTCTGCGCAGGAAGAATGCACGCAGTGTCCTATTTCCCGATTGGTCTCCAGCGATGGGTATGCCGGTCAAACCATGCAATCCGGTGCCGCGGAAAAAATTCATGGCAACTGTTTCAGCATTGTCGTCGGCATGATGGGCTGTCAAAACAAAGAACCGTTGATCTCCGACATGCCAGCCGGGTACAGATTTATTAGTTTCTTTGCCTGCTTCCGCCGGCTGCGGCATAAGCTCCTGTACTATTTTAAAAAACCAGTCGTATCTCAATTCCCTGGCCGCTTCCTGGATGGATATTTTATTTTCTTTAGCATAGCTTTCCGTATCGAATCTTATGGACTTAACCTCGACCTGGTATCGCTCTCCCAGATTTTTTACAAAATTCTCGTCTCTCAAGCTTTCCTCTCCTCTCAGTTGAAAATTGCAGTGGGCGATAATAAAGTTATAACCAGCCTGCTTGCAGAGTTCACAAAGCACAATAGAATCTACTCCCCCACTGACGGCAATCACCAACTTATCTTTTGCAGAGAAAAGGTTGTTTTGTTTTATAAACGTTCCAAATGATTCCAGTAGTTTCATTATCGTGATAATCAACAAAGAAACAAAATGTATTTTTGATTATGCCTGAAATATCAGAAAAGCCAACATGGAAAGAATGGGCCTGCCGGATATTGATCACCCTCGATCTCTATTTTATCGTGCAAGGGTTTGCCTCTTTTTTTCTAACCAAACACCAGCTTGTTTCACCGCTCATTCCCCAGAGTATTTTGTATGATGTATCGGCCAACCAGATGAAAGCGGGTTTAGCCACGACTATTGGTCTTGCTGCGGGAATTTGGACTTATTTTTTTAAGAAAAGAATCGCGGCGATAATTATCCTTGGTATAGCCGCTCTTTCCAGTGAGATAGTGTTTTGGGTATTTAATAAATGAGTTCTTCATAGGCTCCCCTCAATTCACCGTAGGCTTTAGTATCTGCTGCCTTCTTTGCTTCTTCCATTCCTTTTTCATAAACATTAATGGCTCCATTGTTATCGCCGTTCCTTTCCAGAAGTTTCGCGAGATGATAATACGACCCGATGTAACCCGGTTCACGCTCAAGTATCGTTTCAAATAGTCTCCTGGCTTCTCCATCATCACCCAGTTTTATATACTCCAGCGCCAGGGCATGCTGCACAAAACTATCTGTTGGATCTGTTTTCAAAAACTCTTTCAATTTGTCGATCCTGTCCACGGTAAAAATTATTAATCAAGAATTATTAATTATTAAATCCCTTCCCTATCTTTGTGTTAGTTGCATAAACAACTATCTACTTCTTCCCTATCTTTTGAGGGAATTAAACGAATACCGATGAAGATATTAGTTTGTATCAGTAAAACGCCGGATACCACGGCAAAAATAGCTTTCACCGATAACAGCACGAAATTCGACACAAATGGCGTACAATGGATCATCAATCCTTATGATGAATGGTATGCGCTTGTCCGTGCAATTGAATTAAAAGAAAAAGACAGTTCCGCTATTATTCATCTCGTCACGGTTGGTGGCGCAGATGCGGAACCAATTATTCGGAAAGCTCTTGCTCTTGGTGGCGATGAAGCCATTCGTGTAAATGCGGACAGTCATGACAGTTTTTTTGTGGCCTCGCAGATCGCCGAAGTGGCTAAACAGGGCAAGTATGACCTGGTATTTACAGGTAAGGAAACGATCGACTACAACGGGTCATCCATTGGAGGCATGGTAGCAGAGCTGCTGGACCTTCCCTATGTATCATTGGCGACGAAATTTGAATTGAGCGGAACAAAAGCCACTATCACCCGCGAGATCGAGGGTGGCGAGGAAGCCTGCGAAGTAGATTTGCCGGTTGTTGTCAGGGCACAAAAAGGAATGGCTGAGCAAAGAATACCCAATATGCGCGGGATCATGGCAGCCAGGACAAAACCGTTGAAAGTCGTTGAGCCAGCTGCCGTCAACCCACTTACTAATGTTGCAGGCTTTGGATTACCACCTGCTAAGGCAGGAGTAAAACTAGTACCAGCCGATAACGTTGAAGAGCTGGTAAGACTGTTACACGAAGAAGCCAAAGCTTTTTAACCCTTCAACCTTTAAACCCTTAAACCTTTCAACTTCACAACATGTCTGTACTTATATTCATCGATACAACCGAAGGTCACGTAAAGAAAGCTTCCCTGGAAGTCATGAGCTATGGCGTCAAGGTAGCGGAACAACTGGGTACTACTGCGGAAGGCGTAGCGCTCGGACCGGTGAAAGAAGATCTTTCAGCCCTTGGAAAATATGGTGTAAAAAAGATACATCATGTCAACAGCGACGCGTTGAATCACTTCGATGCCCAGGTTTATACAAAAGTTATTGCCCAGGTAGCCGAACAGACCGGGGCTACCGTCGTGATTTTTTCAAACAATGTTGACGGTAAAGCGATCGCTCCACGCCTCTCGGCGCGGCTGAAGGCAGGGTTGGTTTCTGGAGCTGTTGCATTGCCCGATACAGGCAATGGTTTTACTGTGAAGAAAAATGTGTTTTCTGGAAAAGCTTTTGCAAACATCACAATCAATACAGCTGTCAAGGTGATTGCGCTTAGCCCGAATGCCTACCAGGTAAAGGCTGGTGAAGGAACCGCTGAAGTAGTTCCATTCAATGCAAATGTTGAACCTGGTAAGATAAAAGTTACCAATGTCACCAAGGCCAGTGGTGAAGTGCCATTGACCGAAGCGGAAATTGTAGTAAGTGCAGGCCGGGGTATGAAAGGACCGGAAAACTGGGGCATCGTTGAAGATCTCGCTCACGCCTTACATGCGGCGCTTGCCTGCAGCCGTCCTGTTGCCGATGCGCACTGGAGACCGCACAACGAGCACGTGGGCCAGACTGGTATTGCTATTGCGCCCAATCTCTATATCGCGATCGGCATCTCCGGAGCTATCCAGCACCTGGCTGGTGTGAACCGAAGTAAAGTCATTGTAGTGATCAATAAGGATCCCGAGGCCCCGTTTTTCAAAGCGGCTGACTATGGTATTGTAGGGGATGCGTTTGAGGTCGTTCCGAAATTTACTGAAGCGGTAAAGAAATTGAAAGGTATCAGTTGAATATTGTAAACACTAGTCTGCCGTAGTTATTTATAGTATCTTATTCTAAGTTCCTGCTGCGTTAATGTCAAATCCAGCCAGAAGATATTAAGCTTTACCAATCTGCCCAATGAATCGAATTGTGCCGTTCCGTTGAAATGATAATCAGTTCCCAGCCAGCGGATGTCAGCAGACAGAAGCGGGTATTTTGAATATTGCCAGTTCTCGTGCTCCAGGCTGTTCGCGGAAAATCCCAGGACATATGAAGGGTCGCCGTCACCAAATGGCATTTCAGCAATTCCATGCAACAATCTCTGGCGATGGTTGTATAACTGATCCCCCTTTGTCAATTTTGAAAAATTAAAAAAAGTATAGCTTTGATTGGTATGCCTGAGTGTATCTACTGTATTTCGTACTACTTTGATAATACTGCCGGATGCATTATAAAACAAGCTATCGGAGACGATCAAATTTGTAAAAACAGGATCCCCCGCGGGTGAATATTCCGCGATAAAGCTATCATCGCTTACACTAACAATATTTCTGCCTGCGCTGTTAAACACTGCCCGGCGTTTATATTTCGATGTTGGCATGGAAGGATCCGGCATATCCCAGCCTAGCTGGTAGCTACCGGATGAAAGCATTGTTTTTGTATACAGTTTTGTCTCGCTATGTCCATCTCCATAAATCTCAGTGATCTCATGCAGGATTTTATCCGCATCATAAGTTATCGCAGCGCTGATCACATCAAAGGCCTGAGGTATATAACCGGCGGGATAAGTGTAGTCCATATGCGTTAACATCGAATCATCATTATAGCTCAGTTCTGCCTTTACAGGATCCGGGGTAAAGGGACTAATCAGACCGGTCCAGGAAATCGTTATTTTCCGGTTTACGGTATCATAAGAATAAGACTCTACTGCCGAGTCACCGGAAATTTGGTCGAAGCTCACTAAGCTCCTGATCAGTTGGGTAGAGTCAACCGACCCAACGGAATCTACCCTGCTGGTATCGTTTGAAAAACTCAGCTCTTTTTGGCAAGAAGTTAGTATTATGAGAATAAATAAGATGGGGAAGACAGGCAGTTTGGTAGTGTGGCTGGGCATGGAGGGCACGGTTTTTATTGTCGCAAATAAAAGCAATTATACCAATATAGTGAACAAATTACCGGTCTCCCAAATCGAGTTTTTTTCCCCAATTTTTTTGTTCAAATTGCTTAGTTTCGTGTGAATTTTTATGAAGAAAATAGAACTGGAAATAGTAGCCCTTTCGCATAGCATTACCCAAACTCATTCATATGCAGTTGTACTGGGTGAAGTCAATGGGCTTCGCAGGCTGCCCATCGTGATTGGGGGATTTGAGGCGCAGGCAATTGCGGTGGCCCTGGAAAAAATGCATCCCAGCCGCCCTCTTACCCATGACCTGATGAAAAATTTTCTCAATGCCTTCGCGATCGATCTGCACGAGATCATAATCTGTGATCTCCAGGAAGGCATCTTTTATTCCAAGCTGGTTTGCGCTTCAGAAAATGATACCATAGAAATCGACTCAAGAACCTCCGATGCCCTGGCCCTGGCCGTCCGCTTTGGCTGCCCGATCTATACATATGAAAATATCCTGGAAAGCGCTGGCATCTTAATGGAAGATACCGGCTCAACCGGAAAAAAGAAAAAAGCAAAACAGGAAGTCGTGGTGGAAGAACAAAATCCCGGAACCGGCAACGAAGACCTCAAAACCATGACGTTGGAGGAGTTAAACAATCTTTTAAGTGAAGTGCTCGAGGGTGAAGACTATATCAGGGCTATTGCCATCCGTGATGAGATAAATAGCCGCAAGAAAAATCGCTGATTACGCGGATTACGCAGATTATTTGGATTGCGCGGATTAGCGGACTAGACATATACTATACTGCCTTTTTTTACCATCAGTTTTCCTTGCCATTAAATCCCGTTTTCCGTGATTTGTTTTCCTAATTGCAAGATCAATCTCGGCCTTAATGTTGTCCGCAAACGAACTGATGGTTTTCATGACCTCGAGACTGTGTTTTATCCCCTGCCCATTTATGATGTACTGGAAATAATTCCTGCGCACTCAGCCGAGGGTAACGACATCACGTTCACAGCAACCGGAATTCCGACCGAAACCAATGATGAAAACAATCTTTGTGCTAAGGCTTATCATTTGTTGAAGAAAGAATTTCCGCAGCTTCCGCCTGTTGAAATGCATTTACATAAAACAATACCTATCGGTGCGGGATTGGGAGGCGGTAGTGCCGATGCATCTTTTACATTGAAATTGCTTGGCAAACTGTTTGACATTGCACCTGGCGACAGAAAACTGATGGAGCTTTCATTATCTCTTGGGAGCGACTGTCCTTTTTTCATGATCAATAAGCCCTGCTTTGCAACCAACCGCGGAGAGATCCTTAACCTGTTGACGATCGACCTGGGCCTGTATAAACTCCTCCTGGTAAATCCGGGCATTCATATACGAACGGCTTATGCTTTTTCGCAGATCACGCCCTCGATCCCGGAAGAATCGATCAAAGAGATCCTGCAGTTACCTATCGCTTTATGGAAAGGGAGGCTGAGGAATGATTTTGAAGAACCCCTGTTCAAACAATATCCCGAGATCGGTAAGATTAAAGATGAACTATATGGAGCCGGGGCCCTGTATGCATCTATGAGTGGGAGTGGTAGTTCGGTCTATGGCATCTTTGAAAAAGAAAAAGATGTATATCTATCCTTTCCCCCACATTATTTTACCTGTGAAGTGAATCTTTGAAGCTGGTGGCCTATCGAAGGGCTAAACACAAACTAAAAAGATATTGTCTGGTTTTCGATTGGCGTAAAGTCTCTCGCAACGGCGCAACGGATTCCAAACAGGACGCTACGGCCGGCAGATTTATATGTTTATTTGGCGAGTCTTAACAAGGCTTCGAGATCCAACGCTTCTGTTACCATCTGCAGGTTTCCGTTAGTATCTCTGGGCCATAATTCCCTTGGCCTGTCCCAGTAAAGCTCCACGCCGTTCTGATCGGGATCATCAAGGTAGATAGCTTCTGAAACTCCGTGGTCGGAAGCCCCGGTCAATGGATAGCCAGCTTCCATCAATCTTTTTAATGCGACTGCCAGGTCTTTCCGTTCAGGATAGACGATAGCTGTATGAAAAAGACCGGCTGACCGCCGGGGTGCCGCCGAAGCGTTTTTACTGTACCAGGTATTCAATCCGATATGATGATGGTAGCCTCCCGCAGAGACAAATACAGCGCTATCGCCATAATTCTGCTGTACTTCAAATCCCAACAGGTCGCGATAGAATTTTAAAGAACGTTCAAGGTCAGCCACTTTCAGATGTACATGCCCTATGCGAGTACCTGCCGGTATCTTATATGAATCCATACTTCCTTTCCTCCTTATTATTTAGTAATTTGCATCAAAATTCGCACTATCAGTCAGAATTCCTGCATATCATTCTTCCTGGACGGTAATCTCGATCTTCTCAATCATCGAAGATAATCCCGACCCCTCTCTAGCGAAATGCTTGCGTTATTCGTATTTCGTCCCGATGGTCCTGAGTGAAGCGAAGGATCGGGATC
>DASSFT010000185.1:0-6168 GCA_035694045.1 Chitinophagaceae bacterium | reverse complement strand
GCTTTCACTATGCTCAAAGACGAAGCGGAAGCGGAAGAAATGGTGCAACAGGTTTTTTTCAAGCTTTGGGAACGCTCTGAACATCTTTCGTTTTCCGGTTCCCTCGCGGCCTACCTCTACCGGGCTGTACATAATGAAAGTCTCAATTTTCTAAAGCACCAGAAAGTAAAAGCGAGTCACCAACTGCATGTGGCGTACAGCATGAAAAATAAATCGGAACAGGCCCAGCCAAAGATCATACGGAAGGAACTGGAAACTAAATTCCGGGAAGCGCTGAACGAATTACCCGAACAATGCAGGACTGTTTTTCAATTGAGCCGTTTTGAGGATATGAAGTACAAAGAAATTGCAGACAAACTGGAGATTTCTGTCAAGACCGTTGAAAATCACATGGGAAAAGCCTTGAAAATACTAAGAACCAAACTGGTTGATTTTTTACCACTACTTATACTACTATTAAAACTCTAAGACCCTGGACTCAACATTTGACCATATTATCGATGACCTGCTCGTAAAGTACCTGCTCGGTGAAGCCACGGCAGAAGAGCAGCAACAGGTGAGGCGATGGCTGGAGGATGACGCCAATCTCGCTTATTATAACCAGCTCAAAAAGATCTGGGACGACAGCCGCCAACTCGCTTCGACCACAACTGTAGATGAAAACAAAGGCTGGGAAAACTTCCGGCAAAAGATCCACCCGGCACCTGTTCGCCGACCGGGCTTTGGATGGATGAAGATCGCTGCTTCCATCATTATTGTCGCGGCTATAGGTTTAGTTGCCTATTTGACCCTCAACAACCGGCCAAAGGAAATAATGGTGATGGCACAACAAACCGTATTGACCGATACACTACCCGATGGCTCTTTTGTCACAGTGAATAAAGGATCATCTATCTCCTACCCTTCCCGGTTCAAAGGAGACACAAGACAGGTGGTCCTGAAAGGCGAAGCTTTTTTTAATGTAACACCCAATAAGAAGAAACCCTTTGTCATTTCAGTAAACGATGTTACGATTACGGTTGTGGGCACTTCATTCAATGTAAGAAATATCAATGGCAATACCGAGGTGGTGGTTGAAACGGGAATCGTGAAGGTGACCAGGGCGGGAAAGACTATTGAATTAAATGCTAACGAGGAGCTACATGTTAATTCAAATGATTCAGTGCTCGCAAAAGAAAAACTGGGCGACCACCTGTATAACTATTACAGGACAAAAGAGTTCGTCTGTGATGACACCCCTCTATGGAAGGTCGTTGAAAAGATCAATGAAGCCTATGATTCGCATATAGTCTTTGGTGACCCCGCTCTCAGGGAGATGCTACTCACCGCCACATTTAATAACGAATCCCTTGACCAGGTACTGAATGTCATCAGCGAAACATTCAACATCAAAGTGACAAAAGAAGGGGATACAATCATTTTACAACAATAGATTTAAGAGGAAGTGAAAAAGATCGTAAGCATCGTGTTTTTAGTAGCAGGGATCAGTATATCCTGTGCCAGCCAGGCTCTCTTGTCAAAAAACATTTCGCTGGACGTCAATCGACAGCGGCTTGATAATGTATTGGAGATCCTCAGCAATAAAGGAGATTTCTATTTTTCGTACAATTCCAGGATTGTAAAAAAAGATAGCCTTGTGAGCCTGAGTGTACGCAATAAAACGCTTGGTGAAATATTAAGCCTCCTGTTTAACAATACATATGAATTCAGGGAAAGCGGCAATTATGTGATCATCCGCAAAGCGCCGATCCGAATGACGATGATCACAAAAAAAGCGGCGGTGGAGGACAAAGTCTATTCTGTAAGCGGTTATGTTTTTGACGAAGTATCCGGTGCCGCCATCAATGAAGCGAGTGTTTATGAAAAAAAACTGCTCACATCTGCCTTAACAGATGATGCGGGATATTTCAAATTGAAACTGAAAAGCAGTAAGGCAAGTTCGGTTACGCTTTCGATCAGTAAGGAATTCTATGCGGACACATCTATCATTATCGCATCCAGGCACAGCCAGGAAGTCAATATTACAATGATGCCGGTAGAAAAAAAGGAAGATGAAGTCACCATTGCCCCCGAAGACTACCTGGTCCCCGATTCGATAAAAGGAAGTTCTGAGGATACCGTTTCAAAAACGATATTACCTCCAGCAGACTCGAAGATTGTCGAACGAACAGGAATGGGCAGGTTTTTGCTTTCTACAAAACAAAAGATCCAGACCATTAACCTGAATCATTTTTTTACCACGCGCCCGTTCCAGGTTTCATTCGTTCCCGGCCTCGGCTCTCATGGCAAGATGAGCGGACAGGTGGTCAATAATTTTTCATTGAACGTAATAGGTGGTTATACCGCTGGAACAAATGGCGTCGAGATCGGAGGCGTGTTTAATATCGATAAAAAGGCTGTTAAATATTTCCAGGTCGCAGGGGTTTTCAATGTTGTTGGAGGAAGGATGCAGGGAGTTCAGTTAGCGGGCATTAATAATACGGTATTAGATACAAGCTACGGATTCCAGGCTGCCGGTATCAGCAACCAGGTAAAAGGGAAATTCGGCGGCTTCCAGGTCAGCGGGATCTATAATCATGTTTCCGATAGTGTAAAAGGAGTGCAAGCTGCAGGAGTTGTAAATTTTGCCAGGAGAAAACTGAATGGTGTACAGGTTGCAGGTGTGGGAAATGTGAGTAATAAAGAAACAAGTGGTGCGCAGATCGCCGGCGTATTTAACTATTCCAAGAAGTTAAAGGGACTACAAATAGGTTTGATCAACATAGCAGATACCTCTGAAGGATATAGTATCGGCCTGATCAACATAATCGTGAAAGGATATCATAAACTGAGCTTTTCTACCAATGAAATAGTGAATATAAACGCGGCATTTAAGACAGGTAATTCCAGGCTATACAGCATCCTGCAGGCTGGTGTGAATGCGGGGAGCGGCAACCGCGTTTATTCTTTCGGTTATGGATTGGGAAGCGAACTGAACCTGAACAAATCAAAGACTCTTTCACTCAACCCTGAATTGAGCTCGCAATATCTCTACCTGGGTTCCTGGGACTATACCAACATTCTAAACAAGATCCATCTCAATTTTAATGTAAAACTGGGGAAATATGTTTCTCTCTTCGCGGGGCCTTCCTTCGCGGTCTATATTTCTGACCAGAAAACCGGTATAAAGGACTATCGTTTCCCGGTTCCTCCTTCAGGATACAAAACGATCGATTTCGGCAATAAGGTAACGGGCTGGTTTGGTTGGAATGCCGGTATCAATTTATTCTAAAATTTTGTTAACGGGTAGGGGTAATCTCTTCTTGTGTTGTTAATCCATAAAACCTATTACCAACGAACAAAGAAGATGATCATGAAGATGAAATTCATTATTGCCTTATCCTTGCTAAGCTCAGGCTTGCATGCGCAATACAAACAACAACTCCGTGGAACCGTGGTGGATATGATTTTACAACAGCCATTAGTTGGCGCTACAGTCACCATCTCTTCCCTTAATTATTCAGCTATTACAGACGAAAACGGCCTTTTTCGTTTTAAGGACATGCCGATAGGTTCCTACCGGATCACAATCACCCATACCGGTTTTAAGGAAGCAGCGGTCGAAAACATCGCTGTCAATTCCGGTAAAGAAACTGTGTTGAACATTCCCCTGGAAGCCCTGGTAAAAACAGAAAATGAGGTTGTATTAAAAGCAAACAGTAAAAAGAATAAACCTCTCAATGAAATGAGCGCTGTAAGCGCAAGAGCTTTTACAGTCGAAGAAACACAGAAGTATGCGGCCGCTGTCAATGATCCGTTGCGCATGGCTACTGCCTTCCCGGGAGTACTGGCAGGTAATGATGGCGGCAACAGCATCATTATTCGTGGGAATTCACCAACGGGTTTGTTATGGAAAATGGAAGGGATGGATATTCCCAATCCCAATCATTTCAGCCAGGCTGGAAACAGTGGCGGCGGAATTTCAATCCTCAGCGCGCAAGTACTGTCCAACTCGGATTTTGCTACCTCAGCATTTGCCGCGGAGTATGGCAATGCCTTGAGTGGTGTATTTGATCTGAAACTTCGCCGGGGCAATAATGAAAAACATGAATACACGTTGCAGGCGGGGATACTGGGATTGGATGCGTCGACGGAGGGGCCCTTTTCAAAAAAATATAAAGGTTCTTATCTCATCGACTATCGCTATTCCACTTTGACCTTGTTGAATAAATTAGGTGTTCTATCCGGGGATGGTTCAATAACCAATTTCCAGGATCTTTCATACAACATTTATTTGCCGACAAACAAACTCGGGACATTTACCCTTTTTGGTTTTGGTGGACTAAGCAGTGATAACCTGGATGCCCACAAGGATTCAGCCAAATGGGAAGAAAAGAGCGACAGGTATCCTTATCGCTTTACTGCCAACACGGGTATGAGTGGAATAACTCATACATTGTTGCTGGGGAGTAAGATCAATTTGAAAACAGATGCCGGTTTTTCGTATACAAAGAATGGGTACGATGAAGATTTTATCAAGGACGATTATAACGTTACCCAAAGTTATAGGGACAACTACATAGTCAAAAAATGGCTGTTCAATTCCACGTTGAACTATAAATTCAGTAATCGCCTGCACCTCCGTGCAGGAATGATCACCAATTTTATCCGTTTTAATTATTACCAGCTATCCGCCGAGCACGAGGGTGATCCATTGCTGGAAAGGATCAATGCGCAGGGAAAAACTTCCACTCAACAATTATTTGCGCAAGGAAGGTACACGCTGTCCAATGATTTTACCGTAACTGCCGGATTGCATTGGCTGCATCTTTCATTAAACAATACATCTGCGTTGGAACCCCGTTTTTCCGCTAAATGGAACATTACGAATAAAAGTAACCTGGCATTTGGATATGGATTGCACAGCCAGCTGCAGATATGGGGCGTTTATTTTGCCCGTCAACAAAACCCGGGCGGAAGCTTTAGTTCACCGAACAGGAATCTCGGTTTTACCAAAGCGCACCATTTTGTTTTATCGTATAGCCAGCGCCTGGCCAGGGACCTGTTATTAAAAACCGAATTGTATTACCAGCAATTGTTTAATGTGCCTGTAAGTACGAAGGATAGCAGCACTTTTTCCACGCTGAATATCCTGGATGGCTATGTGCTGGACCCGTTGGTCAATAAAGGAAAAGGAAAAAACTATGGCATAGAAATATCGCTGGAACGGTACCTGCGGAATAATTTTTATCTCACCCTGAGTAATTCATTTTACCAAACAAAATATACGGCATTGGATGGAATCGAAAGAAATACGCGGTTCAACGGGAACTATATCATTACGTTGATCACGGGCAAAGATTTTGTCTCACAAAACAAGAGAAAGACATTTGGCATCAATCTCAAAACCATTTATGCCGGCGGTTTGAGAACAACTCCCATTGATCTCGCAGCCTCACAAAGCAAGGATTATACAGTGTTTGATGAATACAATGCTTACTCACTTAAAAACCCGGATTACTTCCGTACAGATCTCCGGTTAAGTATGACCTGGAACAGGCGGCATATCACGAGCACGCTATCGCTTGATGTGCAGAATGTGACCAACCGTTTGAATGTGTACAACCAGTATTTCAATGAAGATGAAAATAAGATTGTGTACAGTTACCAGACGGGGATAATACCGGTATTGAATTATAAAATAGAGTTCTGAGGGGCGTCCCGATAGCTATCGGGAGGTGAGTGGTGAGTAGTGACTTATCATAAACAAAAAAATAAAACAATGAAATACATCGTAACAACAATTTTTGTAGCAACAATACTCATGGTCTTCCCTTCGTGCAGAAAAGTAATAGGTGAAGGACCAATCGTGAACGAGACAAGATCTGTCAGCAATTTTACCGGCATATCGGCCGAGATGAGTGGCCGCGTGAATTTTAATATTGGACCGAATTTTAAGGTGGAAGTAACGGCCCAGCAGAACATCCTTAATGTACTGAACACAAATGTTGTGAACGGGGTTTTGCACATAGATTTTAAGAACGGCGTGCGGGTGAGAAGCTACCAGGATCTTATTATAAATGTGACCGCTCCATATGCTGATTACTTTCGCCTGAGTGGTTCAGGTCAAATGAATGTGTTTGGGACGGTTACAGCGAACAATCTTAAATTATCAATGAGTGGGTCCGC
>DASSFT010000184.1:0-3382 GCA_035694045.1 Chitinophagaceae bacterium | reverse complement strand
TACGGCGAATTACAAATTGCTTACCATTAAAAAGAATGTGACTGTAACCATTGCCGGTACTTTATACGGTAAAATAGATATTCAGGAAGGAGCGCAAGTGACCTTCTCACCTGTTGGTGGAATCGTGAATATTGAAACAATGACTGTAACAGGAAAGGCCGGCAACCTTACCCGGATAAAATTCGGCAGTTGCACTTCAGTAAGAGTAAAAGATAATGTGATCATCGATCAATGGACCCTTGTCAACGTGGATGGCCCCAAAGTGACCTTCTATCTTGGCGATAACAACAATGACAGCGAGCAGTTCCTTGTAAAAGGTGATAACAATGTCATTGCGGCCAATGTGTATATTCAAAAAGGATCGCTAAACGTAAACGGTAATATCATACTTATGAAAGGATGGTTTATAGCCGAAAAAGTAGAGAACGAAGGCAAACTGGTGGTATGGAACGACAATAAATGCACGTCATCGACCGATGTAAGAGAGTTTACTCGTACCAATTTGTCTTCAAAGGAAGCGGCATCTCAACCAGAATCGCCAACCGGGCTCACCGTTACAGCCAGTCCCAACCCCAGTAGTGACCGGTTTAGGCTGCAGATCCAAAGCGATAAGACTGGATTTGTTACCCTGAAGGTCACCGATCTGGATGGCCGGCTGATCGCCCTGCAGCCCGGAATTGACCCCAATTCTACTATCCAGCTAGGGAGCGCATGGAGAAGTGGTGTTTACCTGGTGGAGATAAGCCAGGGAAAAGAGAAGAAAATGATCAGGCTGATAAAGCTCTGAAGATGTTGATAATCAATTAGAATGATAAAAAACGTCCTGCTTTAAAGCGGGACGTTTTTTGTTTGCCCGCGCTATAAACTGACGTCTTAAAATTGGCTGTGCTTCATTTCCTGTTCTGACCCTATTCCCATATCTTTGCCGCCCCAAATCTGTCCCGTCGAAGGACGGGGTTCGGCAGATTCGTCCCGCACTGTAGCGGGATGTCCATTGGGATAAACGAATTAATAACCATTCGTCATTGCCAGAGCTTTGACGGATACAAAAAAATCACGTAAATGAACAATTATGAATTGATGGTGATTTTTACCCCTGTTCTGAGCGATGAAGATTTCAAAGCAGAACAAAAGAAGTACGCTAAGTTCGTTAAGGACAATAGCGGTGCTATCGTGGCAGAGAATGCCTGGGGATTAAAATCACTGGCGTATCCAATCCAGAAAAAGACTACCGGTCTTTATTGGGTTTTGGAATACTCTGCGCCATCCGACTTCAATGAGAAGCTGAAGATCCAGCTTCTTCGCGACGAATCAGTACTTCGTCACTTATGCACTAAACTCGATAAATACGCCGTCGAGTACAATGCCAAAAAGAGAAGTGGTGTAAAAACAGGAACTGAAAAAGTAGTGGAGGTATAATCATGGCAAAGAACGAGATTAAATATTTGACCGCCATTAAAAGCGATAACCGTGTAAAAAAATTCTGTCGCTTTAAGAAATATGGCATTCGCTACATCGATTACAAAGACGTAGAGTTTCTGAAAAAATTTTTAAACGAGCAGGGCAAATTGTTACCCCGCCGCTTGTCCGGTAACAGCCTGAAATACCAGCGCAAGGTTTCCGATGCGGTAAAGAAAGCTCGCCAGATGGCACTGTTGCCGTATGTAACCGATCTTTTAAAATAAGGAGGACACCATGGAAGTAATATTAATTCAAGACGTAGATAACCTGGGTGCCAAAAACGAGATTGTAAAAGTAAAGAACGGTTACGCCCGCAATTATCTTTTGCCGCGCCAATTGGCCGTGGAAGGCAGTCCCAGCAACCGCAAGCAGCTCGAAGAAAGAATGAAGCAGGTAAAAAAGAAAGAAGCGAAAATGCTTGCTGAGTTCAATAGCGTAGTAGCTAAATTGAAAGAAGCCGCCTTAAAGATCGGTGCCAAGACCGGTACCAGCGGTAAGATATTCGGAAGCGTTACATCTTTACAGATCAGCCGCGCTATACGCGAACAAAAAGGTTATGACATCGATCGCAAGAAAATATCGATCCCTGAAGAAGTAAAAGAATTGGGTACCTATAAAGCGAACATCGATTTTGCACCCGGGCAGTCTGCCGAGGTGGAATTCGAAGTAGTGGCCGAGTAACCAGTCAGCTTCAACTTTTTTCAAAGCCTTTCCTTCCCGGAAAGGCTTTCTTATTTCCCCCTTGTGTATTTTATTCTACATGCTCTCCAGATTATTTGCTGGTTTACGTTTAAAAAAAATAGGAATGTATTTTGTTGTGTTTAAACTCTACTCCTAATTCTATCCCTCGGAAAATCATACGTCCAACCTCTGAAAGACACTTGTATTGTTTTACCGTGAATAAAATTTTAAGACGTATGAAAAAAATCTACCCAAAAGCCATCGTGTCCGTACTATGCCTGTTACTCATCTCTTTCCTGGCCAAATCGCAGACACCTACACAGGTGACGTCTGGTATTTGCACCGGGGTTGTTGCTAATTTCAACTCGGATGATAACGGCTTCAATTCGCCCAGCGTATATGGCAGCATCTTCGACAGCTCCTTTTATTATCATCCCGGCCGCGGTTACTGGACAGACTATTTGCCGCCTTACCGTACCGGTCCTCCGGGAGCACCCAGGGTCATGAATATCATTTCCCCGCCGTTTGCAAATCCAAATCCCAACGGGACATTTAATGTCGGTTTTCATTATATCGTGCCTAACCCGGCAAGCGACAGGTTCCAGATAAGGATCATTAGCGTCACGCAGACTTCCAATGGTACTATTACCGACGTCGTAGCTACTTCAGGTGTGCAGTTCTTTGCTTCCTGGCCGCCCCCGGCTACAGTGTATACTGATGGTACCACTACCCCTGTTCCTGATCCGACTCCTTTCCTGAACGGTTTTGAAGGGAACATCTGCGTAAGATTAATAGATCCCGATATTGCGAATGGACCGAGTACCACGTTCCGCGTGGAAGTGTCTTACCTGATCAATGAACCTTTGTTCGCAGCATTTGATAATTTGTCAATCGGGCCCCAAACCATTCCGTTGCCTGTTGACTTCATAGGCCTGGTAGCAGAAAGGAATAATGTTACAACTGTAGATTTGAAATGGGACGTCACCCAGGAAATAGATGTAAGAGAATACCAGGTTCAAAGAAGTACGACCGGTTCTGATTTTGCTACTGTAGGCACAGTGAATGCCAAAGGCAAATCGATCTATACATTTACCAACTTTAATACTCCTTCCAACACGCTGTATTATCGTATTAAGAGTGTAGATATCGATGGAAGAACTAAGTACAGCGGCATATTGAGAATTACAGGAAACAATAGTTTCTCAAAAGAAATAAAAATCTACCCGGTTCCAGCAACTAA
>DASSFT010000183.1:0-4203 GCA_035694045.1 Chitinophagaceae bacterium | reverse complement strand
ATCAACTCTTTTCGCGCTGCTGGTAACTTTTTCTTTACCGTTTTTCTTTTCATTTACAGGCGTGATCTGGATGTTAGAAGCGCTGAAGGTAGAACCTACATCAACGGTTGTTGACAGCTCTTCTTTTTCCATTGTGCTTGTCTGCAGATTCTGTTCCAACACCTGCTTTTCAGAGGTCAGCTGGGTATTGTTAGCTGTAAGCACCTGGTTTTCGCCAGTCAGCCTTGTAACTTCTTCTTGTAAAGTTGCAATCTGGCCATTCAATTCAGCGATAAGTGATTTTGCTTTGGCCAAATCTGCTTTTGTAGCTTTACTATCTCTCAGGATCCTATTGATCTCAGACCTTTTTGCTTCGATGTCTTTTTGCAAAGCGGTTTTTTCACCTTGCAGGTTGTTGTTAGCGCCAGTGATAGAATCAAGGCGGTAAACGGCCTGGTCATACATTTCTTTTACAGAATTTCTTTCAGTTTCCAGGGTGTTGATAGATGCAGTATCTTTTTGATGCACCTCATCTGATTTGTTATTGTTCCAGAGTACATATCCCCATGTTCCGAGTAGACCCGCGGCCAGCAAGCCAATTAAGAGGTTTTTGCCTGCCCGATTCCTCTGCGGAGGAGGCGGGTTTTGCGGGGTGGCGGATGGGTAATTGGTGTTTGCCATAAAGATCGATTTTAATTGATTTAATGTTAGGTTTATTAGTGGATGGATTTAGACGGTATTAGGTTAGCAATGGCCCCAAACAGGTTTAAATCTTATCCATTTTAAGCCCCCCAGTTTCGAAAACCGTGCCAGAAAGCCAAAGTTTAATATCGGCTTGTTAATTTTTTCTGCACTTTTTACTGCCCTAAAGCCTGTACCTTAGCGGCTTATGGCTGTCGAAAAGATCATTGCTGAGTGGCAAAAGAGGGTGTTTAAACCCGTTTATTGGCTTGAGGGCGAAGAAGAATACTTTATTGATAAAGTGGTCAGCTACGCCGAGCATCAATTGCTACCAGAAAACGAAGCATCCTTCAATCTTAGTATATTTTATGGCCGGGATGCATCATGGGCCGATATAATTAATGCCTGTCGTAGATATCCGATGTTCGCCGAACGACAGGTTGTACTACTGAAAGAAGGCCAGCAAATGCGTGATATAGAAAAGCTTGAACCTTATATAGAAAACCCCCTCTCTTCGACCATTTTTGTCGTGTCGTACAAGAATAAAAAAGTCGACGGACGCACCAAATTTGCGAAACTTATCAAGGAAAAAGGGGTGCTGGTAAGTACTAAGAAAATTTACGATAACCAGCTGCCTGAATGGATACAGGAACTTATCCAGTCCAAAGGCCTTTCGATCTCTGCCCGCGGTGTGGCATTGCTGGCAGATCATATCGGTAATGACCTGACCAGGATAGAAAACGAGGTAGAAAAGATATCGGTCAACCTGGGTAAGAGAAAAAGCATTACCGAGGACGATATCGAAGAGTTCGTAGGGGTGAGCAAAGAGTTCAATGTTTTTGAACTGCAATCAGCCCTGGCCCGTAAAGATCTTTCAAAAGCCATCCGTATTATCCAGTACTTCGAAGCAAACCCAAAGGCGGCGCCCATTCAATTGATCCTTCCATCCCTCTATGGTTTTTTCAGTAAGGTGTTCATGGTCTTTGGGGCAAATACAACAGATGAAAAAGCCATTGCAACGGCCATTGGCGTCAATCCTTTTTTCAGCAAAGATTACCTGCAGGCGGCCAAGACCTACAATTACCAGCAAGTGGAAAATGCACTTTTATTATTACATAGCTATAACCTCAAAAGCATTGGTGTAAACAATATCGGAACTGAAGATGCTTCGCTTCTCAAAGAAATGGCTATCAAAATAACCAGTAGCGATTGATGGTGGCGGCGATAATTCTTAGAGTACTTTCAGGCTTTCAATTTTATCCTGGTCGATCTGTTTTACCAGCTCGTCGAGCGAATTGAATTTTATTTCTTCCCGGAGATATTTTTTTACATAGACTCTTAATAGCTGCCCATAAATATCTTCGTTGAAGTTGAAAATATTTACTTCGATTACTCTTTTTTTCCCATCGACCGTTGGCCGAAAGCCGATGCTCATCATGCCCTTTAGACGTGAGAGGTTAGAAGTGACACGTGAGAGCTCAGTACTCGACTCACCACTCACCTCCCGATTGCTATCGGGATTCCACTCACGTTTCACTTCTGCATACACAGCGTAAATACCATTTGAAGGAATGATCTTCTCTTCATCCAGCACTTTGAGATTGGCGGTTGGATAACCCAGCTTTCTTCCCAGCTTGTCGCCATCCACAACCACTCCTTCAAAAAAGAACTCGTAGCCGAGAAGTTTATCCGCCGTTGCTATATCATTATGCAGAAGCGCTTCCCGGATATTGGTGGAACTGATCGAAATATTATCAAGCAGGTGCTTGGGTATCTCTTTCAGGTGGTATTTATATTTTTCGGCCAATTTTTCCAGTAGGCGATAATCGCCCAGCCGGTCGCGACCGAACCGGTGATCATAACCGATGATGATCGTATGTGGATTAAATCTTTTGACCAGGAAATCCCTGATATAGTCCTCGGCAGGCTGATTGGCAAAAGCTTCTGTAAAAGGGACAACCACCAGGTGGTCGATACCCAGTTTGTCTAAAAGCTCGATTTTTTCATCCAGTGTATTGATCAGGCGAATTCCAAGTATGGCCGAGGATACAACCTTCCTGGGGTGTGGATGAAAAGTAATAATGACGGTTTCTCCACCTACTGCTTTTGCTTCTTCCTTCAGGCTTTCGATCACCTGGCGGTGGCCCAGATGCACACCATCAAAAGTACCGATAGTTACAACCGCATTATGGAAAGGCGGTAAATTCTCTATAGCTCTGTGTACCTGCATAAAAAGTGGCGCTAAGATAATAAACGTTTAAAGGTTTAAAGGATTAAGGGTTTAAAGGTTCACGTATATTTGCGTTTAACTTCCCGATTTAAAAATGTCTTTATATTCCAAACGTGGCGTTTCAGCCCAGAAAGAAGAAGTGCATAATGCGACCCGGAATCTTGACAAAGGACTTTACCCAAAAGCTTTCTGCAAAATCTACAAAGACGTTTTGTGCGGGCATGAGGATTGGGTAAATGTCATGCATGCCGATGGAGCCGGCACCAAAAGCATCCTGGCTTATTTGTATTGGAAAGAGACAGGAGATATTTCTGTTTGGAGCAAGATCGCCCAGGATGCTATCGTCATGAACCTTGATGACCTGCTTTGTGTAGGCATTTACAATGAGCTCATTTTTTCTTCCACGATTGACCGGAATAAAAACAAGATCCCCGCGGAAGTACTGGAATCTGTTATCAGTGGGAGCCAGTCTTTTTTCGATTCAATGAAAAATTTCGGGATCAACATCACCTATATGGGCGGAGAAACAGCGGATGTAGGCGATGTGGTAAGAACAATTGCGGTGAATGGTACAATGACGGCAAGATGGCCAAAATCAAAACTGGTAACAAATGAAAAAATAGAACCGGGCGATGTCATAGTGGGCCTGGCGGGTTTTGGCCAGACAGCTTATGAAACAGAATACAATAGTGGCATCGCCAGCAACGGACTAACCAGTGCAAGGCATGACCTTCTTGATAAAACTTATAGCCAGCAGTTCCCGGAATCCTACGATACTGCTTTGGATAAATCAGTTGTTTATATCGGGCCACATAAGATGACAGACAAGATCAATGTCAGTGGCAGTAAACTGGACATAGGAACCCTGTTACTTAGCCCGACGAGGACCTTTGCGCCGGTAATGAAAGAAGTACTGGAGAATCATTTTGATTCGGTTCATGGATTGATCCACTGCAGCGGTGGCGGGCAGACAAAATGTTTGAAATATGTGCCCGATAACGTGAGGATAGTTAAAGACAATCTTTTCGAGCCTCCCATTATTTTTCAATTGATACAACAGGCCAGCAGGTCAGACGACAGGGAAATGTACCAGGTGTTTAATATGGGGACCCGGTTGGAAATCTATACAAATGAAAAGGACGCTGAAGCGATCATCAGCGTCGCAAAAAGTTTTGAGGTTGATGCCAGGATCATAGGCAGGGTAGAGGAGAGCCCCAAAAAAGAACTGGTAATTAAAACAGGATCCGGGACATTGAACTACTGAGTGATTTTGGCGGCGTCTCAGTTTGAATAATTGCCACGGATACACGGAT
>DASSFT010000182.1:0-4922 GCA_035694045.1 Chitinophagaceae bacterium | reverse complement strand
ACGATCAACGCATCCAACTATTACGGCGTCACCGTTGCCAATGGTATGATCGGTATCGTATCGTCTCCCGAACCTTTTAAAGTAAAAGATGTGGTGCTGGCCGGCGCTTATGACCTGTATGGGCGGGGAAGGGTCAGTAATTTCCTTCGGAGCTTCAACCTGCTGAATATGCGCCTGGAAATTGATGGAAGAGGAGTTAACAACAAAGATGCCGCTAATATGAAACAGGAGCTTGACATGCGCCATGCATCATTTACCACTTCATTTGATTACACCGATAAAGCAACCATATCCTACAGTTACTACTCGCTACGACACCTGCCTTACACCGTGCTAATGGACGTTGCAATAACAGCAAAAAAAGATATCACGATCAATAGCGCCAGCGTGATGGAAGCCCCGGACGCATTGAAAGACGTTCAAAATTATTATAACGAAATTGACCGCCCGCATGTCGTGATAAGCTTGCTTACGTCTTCGGCTAAAAGTCCAACAGGCAAGTTGCTGATGTGCGCATCAAACACATTCTTGTTTTCCGAAAAACATGGTGAAGAGCCGAGAGTGATCCATGAAATGTGGGACAACAACATGCACCTGATGAAATTCTCCAGGAAGATCAGGGCGGGTGAAACCTATCGTTTTTCCATCGCCGGCTCGTCCATCACTTCAGCTCATCACGATGATCCTCTCAATGAAGCCGAGCGTGCCACCATTTTTGCCAAACTGGAAGGAAGAGAACGCTTACTGCAATTTCACAATAAGGCATGGGATGATCTATGGAAAAGTGATATCGTCATAGACGGCGATCCTCAAGCGCAGCAGGACATTCATAGCATGATGTACCATCTTTACTCATTTGTCAGGGAGGGCACCGCTTTATCTCCTTCCCCAATGGGACTAAGCGGGCTTGGCTACAATGGTCATGTATTCTGGGATGCGGAATTGTGGATGTACCCGGCTATACTTGTTTTACATCCTGAATTGGCAAAGAGCATGATCGAATACCGCTACCAGCGACTGGATGCAGCCCGGCGGAATGCTTTCAGCAAAGGTTTTAAAGGAGCCATGTTCCCCTGGGAAAGCGCGGAGACCGGTGTTGAAGAAACACCCGTTTGGGCATTAAGCGGGCCTTTCGAACATCATATCACTGCCTGCGTGGCCATAGCCGCCTGGAATTACTATTGCGTAACGCAGGACAAGACCTGGCTCAGGGAAAAGGGTTGGCCTATACTTTCCGCCACAGCGGATTTTTGGGCAAGCCGTGTTGAGCGAAACGGTCCTGGTCATTATGATATAAAAAATGTAGTGGCCGCCGACGAATGGGCTGAGAATGTAGATAACAATGCCTTCACCAATGCAGCCGCTAAAGCCAATCTCCGGTTCGCAACCGAAGCAGCGACTATCCTGGGTATTACACCGAATGCAGACTGGATGAATGTAGCCAACAATATCCCGGTTTTAAAAATGGATAACGGAGTTACTAAAGAACATGCTTCCTATCATGGCGAAGGGATCAAACAGGCTGATGTGAATCTTTTGTCTTATCCATTAAAAGAAATCACCGATCCAAAACAGATGCGCAAAGACCTCGAATATTATGAAACAAGAGTACCGGATGAAGGCACCCCAGCCATGACACAGGCCGTGTTTACCACTTTATATTCAAGACTGGGCGATGGCGAAAAAGCCTATCACTGGTTCAAAGAGGCTTATACACCTAACCTGAACCCTCCATTCAGGGTGATTGCTGAAACAAAAGGTGGAACCAATCCTTATTTTGCCACAGGGGCGGGAGGTGTATTACAAAGTGTCCTAATGGGTTTCGGCGGGCTGGAAATAACATCAAAGGGTATCATGCAGGTCAAATCGGCCCTGCCCGCCCAATGGAAAAGCCTGACTATTATAGGAATCGGGCCCGAAAAGAAAACATTTTCAGTGAGTAAATAAGCGGGCAGCTTTGTGGCTCTTTTTTCTGTCATTATCAAATAATAAATTACCTTGTGGCCTAACCTCGTTGAAAAAGATCGCTGCCATATTACTAATTCTGCTGCTCGCCTTTAACTGGTATGGCTATCGTTTTGTGATCTCCGCGATGAAAGATACAGCCGACCGCAAACTGGAAGCTTCCATCGATAACAGCAACTACGACGAATCCCAACTGATCGAAATACGTGTTACCATGAACCTGCCTTACCAGCAACGGTTCACCGAGTTTGAAAGACATTATGGAGAAATAGAAATTGATGGTAAGACATATACCTACGTAAAAAGAAAAGTGGACGGGGACATACTGATACTAAAATGTATCCCCAACTCATCCAAGCAGCAACTGAAAGCGATCGATAACGATCTGACGAAAGCCAATACCGGCGTGGATAATGATCATTCCAATAAGCAGCATCAACAATCTTCGTTTGCCAAAAACTTCTGGAGTGAGTACGATGGAGAAAACGCGTTGACGGTATTGAATAAACTTGTCACCTTTTCTACTTCTGCCTTAACCTCCTATTCATATTATTTACCGGAAGTAAATATCAATACACCGCACCAACCGCCGGAATGCTGAGGCTTTCTCCTTAATTTCCGCACCTATTTCACTTTTTTAAATTTTATAATTGATATGCGAATAGCGTTTATTGCTATTGCGGGTTCATTAATATTGAGTGCCTGCAATAGTACCCCCAAGAAGAGCGATTATGTAAAGATCACGCACGATCCCCTTCTTTTTTCTAATACTGTCCACGAATTGAACAGCGTTGTCATGGGTAATAATTTCAGCCCTATCGTCGCTGGCAGGAATTATATGTATGCAAATGTTGCCGCCTATGAGGTGATTGCGGCCGGTTACCCCGACAGGTTTGAGTCACTGGCAGGTCAATTAAAAGGGTTGTCTTCCGTGCCCAAACCAGCAGCCGGCAAACAAATAGATTTTGAATTCGCGGCTGTACTGGCTTTCTCAAAGCTGGGACAGGCCGTTACTTTTCCTGAAGGCAGCATGTCTTATTACGTCGATAGCCTGAAGAAGCTGGTGTATGACCATGGCATGAGCACTGAGCTTTTTGACAATACTGTCAAATTTGCCGATACGGTATCTTCTATTATCCTTAAATGGAGCAAAGGAGATATGTACCTGCAAACCCGCACTTATCCAAAATACAATGTAATGGATATTCCGGGCAGATGGGTTCCTACGCCCCCAGCCTATACTTCGGCTATGGAGCCTCACTGGAATGTGATAAGGCCCCTGGTGCTTGATAGTGCATCGCAGTTCATGCCTCCGAGACCGCCGGCATTTAATGTCACTGACAAGAAAAGTAAATACTACCAGGAAGTAATGGCGATCAAGAATGCCGTGGACAGTCTCACCGATGAACAAAAGCATATCGCCGAATTCTGGGACGACAACCCATTCAAGTTGAATGTAAGCGGACATGTTATGTTCGGAACAAAGAAGTTTTCACCCCCGGGGCACTGGATGAGCGTAGTGGGTATAGCGTCCAAACAGGCTGGCTATGATTTTGCCAACACGGTATACGCTTATGCTATTACAGCGATCACGCAATTTGATGCATTCATTCAATGCTGGGATGAAAAATTCAGGAGCAATTATGCAAGACCGGAAACAGTGATCAATAAATATATTGATCCAAACTGGCAGCCGTTCCTGCAAACACCACCTTTCCCGGAATATACATGCGGACATTCCACTACTTCTTCGGCCAATGCAGAAACACTGACTCATGTATTTGGAGACAATTTCGCATATACAGATACCAGTGAACTCGAATTCGGAATTAAGAGCAGGTCCTTCAAATCATTCAGGGATGCTGCTATTGAAAATAACTGGGCCCGTTTTTATGGAGGTATCCATTTTCATAATTCCTGTATTGTAAGTACGGAATATGGAAAAAAAGTCGGCGACTTTATTGTCAACCGGCTGAAAATGAGAAAAAATTAAATTAATCAATCAAAAAACTGTTTATGAAAAATATCTATATCGCTTTGATCATTGCACTGGTGGCAGCACAGGTAAAAACAAATGCACAGGGTTGCGTGGCTATCAAAGGTACTGCGGGGGTCTGCAGCAGACCTGGAGATGCAAAAGGCTGGGAACTGAACCTTAATCAACGTTATTTCAAATCCTATAAACATTTTGTCGGAACTGAAGAACAAAAACAACGGATAGAAGAAGGCACCAATGTGATCAATCATTCGTATGAACTGGATGTAACTGCAACCGGAACACTCAATTCAAGATGGTCGGTTGCGGTCACATTGCCAATACTTGCATTCGGACGTTCTTCTTTGTACGAGCACGACCAAAAATCCAGGCACAGCACTCATTCTTTTGGAATTGGTGACGCCCGGTTTTCTGCGTACAGGTGGATGTTTGATCCTAAAAAAGCACACAAGGGAAATATTCAATTGGGATTGGGAATAAAATTGCCAACCGGTAACTACAATTACCAGGATTATTTCTTCAAAAAAGCAGATTCCAGTGTATTGGGCCCGGTTGACCAGTCTATCCAGCCCGGTGATGGCGGCACAGGAATAACTTTCGAATTTAACGGGTTTTATAATTTCAGCCATGTAATAGGTGTATACGGAAACTTTTTTTACCTGAGCAATCCCCGCGAGGTAAATGGAACATCAACTAAAAGAGGTGCTGCTCCTACTGCTTCCGACAAAAAATACAATACCGATGTAATGAGTGTTCCTGACCTGTTCATGGCAAGGGCCGGTGCAGCTGTCATGGTCAATCAATTTACGTTTGCCGGCGGTATGCGAGTCGAGGCCCTTCCTTCTACCGACCTGATTGGCGGAAGCCGTGGCTTCAGGAGACCAGGTTATATTGTTTCGGTTGAACCTTCTGTAACATACGTAGCAAAAAAGGTCAGTTTCAACCTGACTGTCCCTGTAGC
>DASSFT010000181.1:0-6542 GCA_035694045.1 Chitinophagaceae bacterium | reverse complement strand
ACTATTTACTGATTCGTAATGGAGGCTTCCGTTCTCGATGACAATGTTCACTTCCAGGTAACTGCCTCTTTTATACTGCTCCATTCCGTGTTTGAATGCATTTTCAATGAATTGTATCAGCAACAAAGGAGAGATCAGCTTTCCATCCGAATCCCCGGTGATCTTCAGGCGTATATTGGCTGCGTCATCATACCGCAGCTTTTCGAGTTCAATATAGCTATTGATAAAGCGGAGTTCTTTGGCTACCGGCACTTTATCGTTCCGGCAATCATAGATCACGTATTCCATGATATCGCTCAGCTTAAGTATGGCGTCCGGTGCTTTTTTCGGTGCGATCATTGCAAGTCCGTATAAATTATGCAGTGTATTAAAATAAAAATGCGGGTTAAGCTGCGATTTCAGCAACTGCAGTTCCATCTCGGTGATCTTTTTGGTAAACTCCAGGGTTAGCTTGTTCTCTTTTTCCCTTTCCAGCAATTGCTGTTGTGAAAGAATTTGCTCTGTTTGCTCTTTTACCCTTGTTTCCAAGCGCGTAGTAAGTTCTGTTTGCAAGCGGCGGTTTTCTTCCAGCTGCCGGATTAGCTGTTCCTGAACATTCCGCTTTTCAATTTCGATCAGGTAGCTCTTATAGCTCAATCCTGAAGTAAAGCACAACAATTCGAGGACAATACCAATCTGCATGAAACGGATCGAATCGTTTTTGAACAACGTATTTGCTTCGGGATAAAATGTATAGATCATAGCCAGCATGGAGCCTACAATGAGCAGCAATGACCCTGTACCAAAAAAATACAACGTCTTCTTGCCGGATCTCAACAGGAGGTAGATACCCACAAACGAAATAAGCAGTAATATGATCCGCAAGCTGGTAAAGATCATTTCCCGCAAGGCATAATTATTCAGCAAGGTGTCACAAAGAAGGTCAGCTATGAAAGCGGCGATCAGCAATCGTTCTGTCCAGATAATAACGGTATAAAACCACGGAAATAGCTTTTTAAAATCGACAAATTCACGGGCAAATCGGAAATAAGTGTAATACACCATTATCGAAAGCGGGTTATTGGCAAACTTGTAGATATATGGGAAATAAGAAAAAAGGATATCATAATAAATGGAAAACTCAAGATGATACAGGAAAAAAAGCAGCACGCTGAACGAATAAAGCGCATAAAAGACAAACTCCTTCCGGCGACGAACGAAGTACTGCACCATCGTATGGAGCGTGATGAACAGCACCACGGACAAGAACATGGTCTGGAAAATATAATCGGGGTAACTGCTGTGGTACAAACGCATCCGGGCATTTAAGTAGGCCTTCCTGTTAGTGATCAGGAAATCATCCGCAAATAAATTAGCATAGGGATTATATATACGAACCAGGAAGCTGATCGTTTCCCCGGATGCCATCGGCCTTGAAACGTTTTTGCGTATTTGCTTGGTAAGATGGGTATAAAAATAATCCGGCCGCACTATCTGTGTATCGTCTCCCTTCACCATGATCAGCTCCCTGAAATATGCATAGCGATGAAACAGTATCATTAGTTTAAGGGAATCATTCATTTCGTTTTGCACAGTAAAGCGGAGCCACAGGGTGACCCGTTTTCTTCCATAGGTTGAATCGATATAGCGGGTAAGTCCCGGTCTTTCCTCAAATGGGCGTCGGATGATGTCTTTCCAATCCAACTGATTGGTTGGATCAACAAAAAAAGAAGCCTGTTCCATTACCGGAACACTGTCTATTTCTGCCAGGGAATGGACGGCCAGGCTATCTGATGCCCGGGCAGCTTGAGTCAATAGACTGGCCAAAAAGAATAGTATTAAGACCAAGCGCTTACCCATGTGATATCACTTACAGCAGGTTATTGCCTGCAATAGTTTTGATAAACTGCTCCTTGACGGACCGGCTGATCGGCAACTGTGTTTTGTGTACCATTACCGAATTGCCTTCAATCGTTTTGATATGCCGGAGACCGATGATATAGCTTCTGTGGATACGGAAAAAAAGATCATGTGGTAATTTCTCCTGCATGTGTTGCATAGTGTGGTAGACTACCTGGTTACTGTCGGGGGTGAAGATCCGCACATATTCTTTTAGAGCTTCAATATAAAGTATGTCCTGTAAGCGGATGCGGATAAGCTTACCGTTGCTTTTTACAAAGAGATCATTTTCCGGGTTGTCCCCTGCAGCCGGCAAGGCCGGATCGGAAAGTTCGTTAGAAAGAAGCATATAAGCTTTGTTGACAGCTTGTAAAAAACGCTCAAACGAAAAGGGTTTTAATAAATAATCAACTGCATTCAGATCAAACCCTTCTACCGCATACTCACGGAATGCGGTAGTGAAGATCACCTGGGGGTGTTGGGGGAGCGAACGCAGCATTTCAAAGCCACTGATCTTCGGCATTTTTATATCCAAAAAAATTACTCTGGGTTTAATCAGGCTCAGCTCCTTTAGGGCATCCGAAGCATTGCAGTAATCCTGGACAAGCAACAAACGGTCATCCCGCTGTATATATTCTTTCAGAATGTTGCGGGCTATTGGCTCATCGTCGATGATGACACAACTCAGCGGTTGCATAACTAAAATTACAAGTTAGTTATTAATACTGCCTCAACGTTTTTATTTCAACCAATGGCCGGTAATTCTCTATGGATGGCAACGTTTTGCCTACCAAATACCGATTTTGTTCTTTATTCTGTACATTCGGGAACCCTTTAAACCTTTCAACCCTTAAACCTTTTAAACGTTTCATCATGCTTCGCCGTTCATTCATCCAAAACTCAGCCCTGGCCTTTGGTGCATTAACCCTGGCTCAACAAAAACTACTGACCTCTTTCTTTGATGATCCCTGGAAGATCACCATGCTGACAGACGACATAGGCATTTTCACCGAACGCGGTGGGACGATCGCTTTTCTGCTTGGCAAAAATGAGATCGTAGTAGTCGATGCCCAGTTTCCTGAACAATCGCAACACCTGATAGATGAACTGAAAAAAAGAAGTCAGAACCCATTCCGGTTGCTGATCAATACCCATCATCACGGAGATCATACGGCGGGTAATATCTCTTTTAAAGGAGTTGTAGAACATGTCCTGGCGCATGCCAATTCAAAGACGAACCAGGAAAATTCAGCGAAGCAGAATAAGAATGAGGACAAGCAACTATATCCCGACCAGACTTATACGGATACGTGGTGCCAGAAATTCGGTAAAGAAAACATCTGCCTGTATTATTATGGAGCGGGCCATACTAACGGCGACAGCTTTATTCATTTTGAGAAAGCGAACATTGTTCACTGCGGTGATCTCGTTTTCAACCGCCGTCATCCTTTTGTTGACCGTGGCGCAGGCGCCAATATGCAAAGTTGGATCGAGGTACTGGACAAGGGCCGGAAAAAATTTGACAACAAGACCACTTATGTGTTCGGTCATGCCGGCACAGGCTATGAAGTCACCGGCAAAGCTGATGATCTCAAAAAATTTGGGGACTACCTTGGTAGTGTATTGAAATTCGTTGATGGAGAAATGAAATCTGGTAAAAGCAAAGATGAAATACTAAAAGCCACCGCCATCCCTGGCGCCGACGAATGGAAGGGAGATGGAATACAACGCCCGCTGCAAGCGGCCTTCGATGAGTTGTCTATAAAATCAGCGCAATGAGTCTATTAATCTCAAGATCCAAGAAACAAGAACCAAATAAATCTCAAAAAAAAAGACCCAAATAAACCTCAAATCAGAAAAAAGCAAAAGACAGCAGGGAAGGAGGAAAGAAATATGATTTGGAGGAAAGAACCGCCTTATTTGCAGAAAGAATAAGAGATTTTTGTTTGAAGCTGCCAAAGAATGCAGCTAACGATGAATACGTCCCGCAATTAATTCGCGCAGGCAGTTCGTCCGGAGCTAATTATATTGAAGCTAATGAAGCAATCGGCGATAAGGATTTTAAAATGAAAATAAAGACCTCCCGGAGGGAAGCAAAGGAATCAGGATATTGGTTAAGACTGGTAATTACTGACGGATCAAAAGAAAGTGAAGGCAAACGAGCGTATCTCAGGCAGGAAGCAAAAGAGTTAGTTTTAATCTTCTCAGCAATTTTGAAGAAGAGAGATGCCAATAGTCACGACTGATGAGATTTTAATTTGAAATTTATTTGGTTCTTCAAGTTTGGTTTTTGGGCCTTATTTGGTTCTTGCTATTTGGTTCTTGCTTGGTTCTTGTTTCCCGATAGCTATCGGGATGGTTCTTGGTTCTTATTTTGTCATCAGCCCTTGCTGTTTTTCTCCGCTTCCATCAGTCGTTCGATGACAAAATAAGTGATGGGACAAAACTCTGAGTTCTTCAACGTCAGCGCCTGTCTTTTGATAATGACATCTTCATCAGTATAAGGGAACCGCTGGCAATCAGATGGACGCTGATCATAAATACTGCAGTAGTTATCAGCTCCCAAAAAAGGACAGGGAGTAGACTTCGCTACAAAATCACCTTCTTCATCAACCCGCAGGTATTTTTCGATAAAATCGCTTTCTTTCATCCCCAGGTGTTTACTGATGCGCTTAATGTCCGGTGTTTTGAAGCGGGGTGAATAGTTCTTGCAACAATTGGCGCATTGAAGACAATCGATTTTTTCAAAAGCCTCCTCGTGCAGCGCAGGTAATTGTTTTAATACCTTATTCTTTTCTGCCTTCTGCAAAAACTGCTTGTAAAGTTTCCTGCGCTCCTTTGACTTCTTTTCCCAGTTATGTAAAATGTCTTTTGACATGTATTAATTTAAATTTAAAGATGATTCCACCCTCTGTGGCTCTCCGCATAAACTCCGTGGCCCTCTGTGGGCTAAACGCTCAACCAATACACGGTCACTCCCTGCAAAATACCAATCATTTCGCTGCAATCGTTTATTTTTGGCGCAGTTATGCTCAGCGCAAAGGACCAGCTACTTATTCTTATCTCTACCCCGATCTATATGATCATTATCGGGATAGAAGTGTTTATCAGTAACGCAAAATCAAGAGGGGCCTACACCCGGAAGGATACGCTTCAAAACCTTTACCTGAATATTCTCAATGCCGGTCTTGACCTTGGCTTCCGGGCCATATATGTTGGCATTATTCTCACCTTCTTCTATAATCACCGGCTAACGAACAGCATTCCGATCCCCTGGTTGTACTGGGTGGTCCTGATCCTGTTTGAAGATTTTATGTATTACTGGCTTCACAGGGTGGATCATCATGTCCGCTTTTTCTGGGCCACTCATGTCACGCATCACTCTTCTGATAAATTTAATTTTACCGTGGGTATCCGGTCTTCGGTCATGGAACCCCTCTACCGATTTATATATTTTATTCCACTGGCGTTGGTTGGATTTACTCCCATAGATATTGCTTTTGCTTATTCGGCCACGCAGACCTGGGGAATCCTTGTTCATACCGAGCGGGTAAACAAATTGGGCTGGCTGGAATATTTCCTTGTAACACCTTCTCATCACCGGGTACACCACGGCTCTAATCCCAAATACCTGGACAAAAACCTGGGTATGTTCCTGATCATTTGGGATAAATTGTTCGGGACGTTCCAGCCCGAATTGCCTGTTTCCGAATACCAGCCGATAAAATACGGGTTGACCAAACCTATTGGCAAAGAAACACCTGTGACCCTGGTCTTCCATGAATGGGATACCATGCGAAAGGACCTTAAGAAAAAGGAACTGACATTCAAGGACAGGTGGAATTACTTATTCGGTCCCCCGGGCTGGAGTCATGACGGTAGCCGCCATACCAGCGACCAATTACGAAAAATGGAAAATGAAAACAAACAATGATTTGTTTGGTTCAAAGCTATCCCCGGCTTTTCCACTATAGTCACAATCACCTTTTTTTCTAGTCGCCAGCGCTTAACTTTGCACGTCTTTAGACAAATAAATCATACAGGTCATAAATTGCTCGGCTGGCTTATATGACTTATTTGAACTATCTGACACCTGTGACCTTTTTGACAAACGAACTAAATCCCTGGCACAAACATGAGTCTCTTCGAACAGCAGTCCAATGAGTTTATCTCCCGTCATATCGGCCCTAATGAAACTGATACGAAGCAAATGCTGAAAACGATAGGCGAACCTGGTTTCTCATCGCTTATTGGTAAAACGGTACCCGCCGCTATCCGGATGGATCATTCACTGAATATTCCACCGGCAATGAGTGAGTATGATTACCTGAAACATATCAAGGAAATATCGCTCCGCAATAAAGTCTTCAAGAATTATATCGGGCAGGGTTATTATGATACTATTGTCCCTTCCGTCATATTGAGAAATGTTTTTGAAAACCCGGGTTGGTATACTCAATACACTCCTTACCAGGCCGAGATCTCGCAAGGACGGTTGGAAAGCCTGTTGAACTTCCAAACCATGGTTAGTGATCTCACCGGCCTGCCAATCTCCAATGCTTCTTTATTAGATGAAGCTACAGCAGCTGCTGAAGCGATGACCATGTTCTTTAACCTGTTGAACAAACAGGATCATATCGAACGACCGAAGTTCTTTGTAGATA
>DASSFT010000180.1:0-5074 GCA_035694045.1 Chitinophagaceae bacterium | reverse complement strand
GTACGCTCAGCGGTACCGATATCGTACAGGGCTTTGAGATCGGGCAGTTCCCGTCTACTCGCACCATAGGTTTAAATCTTGTTGTTGGACTTTAATTTATTTCAAATGAAAAATAATTTATACAGGGTTTCGTCAGTCATCGTCATAGTAAGCTTGCTGGTATCGTGCACGAAAAATTTTGAGGAGATCAATACAGATCCTAACAGCACTTCGAATGCATTGCCCCAGCAGCTGTTAGCCCCGGCGCTGGTAAATACTTTGACATATAACATGCTGCGTAATCGCAATTTTAACAACGAACTGATGCAGGTCACCGTTGATCAAAGCGACGCGGAAGGCAAGGTATTCCGGTATGACTATCGTCCCAATACTTCGGACTATCTCTATAATGGATGGTATTCGCAACTGTCAAATTTTAAAGATATCTATAAATTGGCCAGCGAACCGGTTACTTTCAACAAATCCTATATGGGCATTTCAATGATCTGCCAGTCATGGATCTATTCATTGCTTACCGATACGTATGGTGATGTGCCTTATTTTAAATCCAATCTTGCCCGCGACAGCATCATTTATGAGCCTGCTTTTGACAAGCAAAAGGATATTTATCTTGACATTTTTAATAAACTCGATTCTGCCAATGTCCTGTTGAGTAGTAATACAGGTATTGTTGCTTCAAGCGATCCCGTATATAGCGGTAATGTGGGAAGATGGCGCAAGTTTGGGAATTCACTTTACCTCCGGCTATTGCTCCATGCTTCGGGTAAAGCAGAAGTATCAGCCCGGTGCATAGCCAAGATCAAGGAAATGATCGACACCAATCCATCCGCTTATCCCATCATGACGACGAACGATGAATCAGCAATTTTAAAATGGACAGGAGTTGCACCTTATACATCACCGCTGCTTTCCGTAAGGGAACAGGATTTCAGAGCCCCGGCTATTGGTAGTTTCTTTATTGATAACCTTGTCACCTGGAATGATCCCCGTATTGACATCAGCCTTGGAAGCAATGGTAACAACCGTTGGTCCATTGCACCTTACCAGGGAGCTTATCTTGGTGTTCCCAGCGGTTATACGCCCGGTACAGGAGTTGTTAAGAAATCATATTTCTATTCCAACACATCAGTTACTTCATTAATGACCGAGCCATTGACAGGCATGATAATGAATTATGCGGAACTAAAATTTATCCTGGCAGAGGCTGCAGTAAAAGGCTGGATCAATGGGTCCGCCGAAACATACTACAATGATGGCGCATTAAACAGCATTAAACTTTGGTTGCCCACATGGGCGGTACCCATTACCACTTATCTCATAGCGGCAGATATGCAATGGATACCCGCTGGAACACTTGAAGAAAAAATGGAAAGAATCCATTTGCAAAAGTACTATGCCTTGTTCCTGGTTGACATGCAACAATGGTTTGAGTTCCGCCGCACCGGTCATCCCGTGTTGCCAACAGGACCGGGTTTAAAGAATAATGGAGTGATGCCGGCAAGAATGGTTTATCCTGTGTATGTTCAATCGGCTAATCCAACCAATTACCAGGCGGCTGTGGCTGCGCAGGGTCCTGATCTTATATCAACCCCTGTTTGGTGGCAAAAACCATGAAGCTCACAAAAATTACCTGTAACTCTAAAACAAATAGCGAGATGAACCGTAGAACCATATTTTCAGTTTTGCTGCTGGCATTATCTTTCCTTTATGGATGCAAAAGGGATATTTATCCCGGCGACTACCCCGGGGGAAAGATCAGTCCTTATATTTCGATTTTTGACATAAGGGATATTTATAAGGGAGCTGATGTTGCTCTTACTGTTGACAATATGTTTGGCTCCGACAAGATCACGGGGGTTGTTGTTTCAGACTATTCAGATCACAACGTACCAGCGGGGTTACTTGTAATGCAGGACAAACGCCGGTTGTCGCAACTAAGAGGTATAGCCATTCCTCTCGGGAATGATGCTGCAACTTATCTACCGGGGGATTCTCTTGTAATTAAGGTGACAGGGGCGGTGCTTAAAAGAGTGAACGGTACTCTGCAGTTAACAGGCATTAAGAATAGTGATATCACCAAAGTTTCTTCCGGCAACGCGATCGTAATCCCGATCGTGAAATCGAATGCTGTCCTGGCAAATCCAGAGGCTTTTGAAAGTACTCTTCTTTCCATTGCCCGTGTTGGGTTCGATGCTTCTTACCCGGCAGGCACCAGCTATGCTGGCGATAAGATCATCAATGACGGTTTTGGAAATTTGATTTTGCATACTGAAACTACGGCAAGCTTTGCCAATAATGCTATTCCTTTCCTGGCTAACTTCACGGGGATTGTTTTCAGAAAAGACAGCGTTGCCCAGTTGTGGCCACGCAACCAATCGGATATTACTGTGTTAAGCGCTACACCTCCCAAGATAGCCCCGGTGATCATAACCGGGTACCTGGTGGATCCCAATGGCTCTGACGCAAACTATGAATACATACAATTAATGGCGACAAAGAACATAGATTTCGCAACAACTAATTTCTCAGTGGTCACTACCAACAATGCCGGTGCATCTACTCCTACGGGCTTCCCATCCAATGGTTGGGCCACTGGCGATCTCAGGACATATAAGATCAACTTAACGTCCGGAAGTGTTCAGCGTGGCCAGTACTTTTATGTGGGTGCCAATAAAAATATCTGGGGTGCAGGTTCAACCGATATCAGCTCATCGATCTGGATCACTAAAATGTATTCGTCAGTTGCGGGAGACGGTTTTGGAACTGCCACCGCCAATTTACTGGCCAATAGTGGAAACGGTGCCGGCATTGCTGTATTTGATCTGACAAATGTCAGCATTGACACCATACCCGTCGATGTCATTTTTTATGGAGGTGCGGGCAGTCTTTATACAGCGGGCCCGCCTGCCAAAGGTTATAAGATCACCAATACCGATTATTACGATATCATCAATCCGACTACTCTTGCGCAACAACCTTATTTTACGATGGGATCAAATACGGGTAAACTGGCATTTCCCGCCGCTACTAACTTTGCAAAACTGGGAGGTACCTATAATACCACAACAGGTAGATGGACAGGAGCAAGAACGTTAACAGGAATAACTTTGACAACCACTTCAACGGTAGCAGCAATCGAAGGAGGCACCACGCTTGAACAATAATTCATTTTAATAATCATTTTATGCAAAGAAGAAAATTCATTCAGTACGCTGCTTCACTGGCAGGAGGATTAGTAATCACCAGCCAGTTACCTGCTTCCATGTTGGCAGGAAATGAAAAAAAATTGAAAGGACGGGTGCTGTCAGGTGGCAAAGGAATAAAAGGAGTTGTCGTAAGTGATGGTTATAATGTAGTCGTTACCGATAAAGACGGGAAATACAGCTTCCAGCTACATCCCGATGCAAACGCTGTCTTTGTTTCCACGCCTGGGGGGTATGCGTTTGCGAATGAGAAGGGAATTTCCCGTCACTATTATCTCCGCCAGGATATCCATTCAAAAAAATCGATCGACTTTGAGCTGGTTCGGCTGGATAAGGACGATACCAATCACCAGTTTATCATCTGGGCCGATCCACAGGTAAAAAATGCAAGCGACGTGCAGAAAATGATGAATGAATCAGTTCCGGATGTACAAAAATTTGTAACTGCGGCCGGCGCCGGCACACTATTGCATGGAATAACAGTTGGCGATATTGTATGGGACGAACATAAATTGTATCCTGAGTATAACAAGGCTGTCGAGAACATGGGGATTCCTTTCTTCCAGTGCCTGGGCAATCATGATATGGATTATACCAATGGAAGCGATGAATCTTCGGATGACACTTTCACGCAGACATATGGCCCCACTTATTATTCATTTAACCGTGGACAGGTACACTATGTAGTTCTGGATGATGTCCGTTACCTGGGTAAAGACAGGGAATATGACGGTTATATTTCCCAAAATCAGTTGGATTGGTTAAAAAAAGACCTTGAATTCGTGCCCAAACAAAACCTTATCATTTTATGTCTTCACATACCTGTACACAGCGGTGTAAAAAACAATAGTGAGTTGTACCCGATACTTGAAGATCGCAACGTTCATATTATGTCAGGCCATACGCATTATCTCCGTAATGTGATCAAAGGAAATGTTTACGAACACAATCATGGAACGGTCTGCGGTGCCTGGTGGACGGGTCCTATTTGCGAAGATGGAACGCCTAATGGGTATGGAATCTATTCGGTAAAAGGAACTCAGCTTGAATGGCATTATCAGTCAACCGGTAAATTGCCGGAGCACCAGTTGCAGATCTTTATCAAAGACCAGGGAGACAATAAAAATGCAGTAGTCAATATCTGGAATTATGATGCGGAATGGAAAGCGGAATACTGGATAGACGATGCGCATAAGGGAACACTGCTACAGGCGCCTGGCCTGGATCCTTTAGCTGAAGCGACTTTACTCGGGCCCGATCTTCCCAAACCGCGTGGTTTTGCAGAACCGGAAAAAACCGACCACCTGTTCAAGGCGTTGATCCCGGCGGATGCAAAGGAGATCCGGGTGGTTGCCACAGACAGGTTTGGCAAAAAATATACGGCTACACAAGCGCTGGTCGCGTAATTAGAGGTTTAAAGGTTTAAAGGTTGAAAGGTTTAAGGATGAAGAGTTGCCAGGGAAACGCAGGTAAATTCATTTTTTTAGTGTAAATCCGTGGCAAAAATTCAAATCCGATAGCTATCGGATGACACATTGCCCGATAATTTAATTGCAGGGACAGAATAATCCGATTATCTATATTTGACTGATAAAGCAAATGTTCCTGGCAGGAGTGTGAAAGCAAACTTGCCGGGATCATACATAGATACTATGAATACCGGCCTGGAAGAGTTTATAACTAAATATGTTGAGCTTTCAGAAGCTGAATTAGCGGATATTACCAGTAAGTTTAAGCATAAGCTGGTAAAGAAGAATAATTATTTACTGAGAGAAGGAGAGACATGTAAAGATCTTGTATTTGTCCAAAAAGGCTGCCTGCGTCTGTATTACCTGAAGGATGATATTGAAGTATCCGTATGGTTTGCTTTT
>DASSFT010000179.1:0-2418 GCA_035694045.1 Chitinophagaceae bacterium | reverse complement strand
CGGACAGCCGACAGCCGACTACATTGGTAATGTCATGGACAAAATCACTTTCCCCGGCGCAGTCTTGCTGGCGATAGTAGGTATATTGCCAGGTATTGCCAACCGTTTGGGTGTACAGCAGGGATTTTCTACATTCTTCGGAGGCACTTCGCTGTTGATCATGGTGGGTGTTATCCTCGATACACTGCAGCAGATCGAAACACAGTTGCTGATGCGCCAGTATGATGGATTGATGAAGAGTGGCCGAATCCAGGGCAGGCAAACGACATCAGCTGTTCAATACTAAAAACAATTTGGAAATAATTGGGAAACTCGGTAAGAAATTGCCGGTTTTTTGTTTTGTAGGCGCTAGCTTAAAAAAACGAATTTGATAATTTGAAGATTTGATAATTTGAAGATGGCTTCGCAGGGGTACGAGTTGCGAGGGGAAATTAAATTGATTAATTTTGCTGATTAAGTTATGATGATCGTTAAAACAAATGAACAGGTTGAGATGATGCGGCAAAGTGCCTTGCTGGTGAGCAAGACGCTGGCTGAAATAGCCAGGATGCTGAAGCCGGGACTGACAACCCTTGCCATGGATAACCGTATTGGACAGTTTATCCAGGATCATCATGCTATCCCTTCCTTCCTGGATTATCACGGTTATCCTTTCAATTCATGCATCTCCGTAAATGACGTGGTCGTGCATGGCTTTCCCAATAAAAATGAATTAAAAGAAGGTGATATCGTAACGGTAGATATCGGCGTAATATTAAATGGTTGGCATGGCGACCATGCTTACACATTTGCGATAGGCGAACCGGCCGATGAAGTAAAGCAACTGATCCGGGTTACCAAGGAGTCCCTTTACAAAGGCATAGAAAAAGCGGTTGCGGGTAACCGGGTTGGTGATATTTCGTTTGCCATACAGGACCATACGGAAAAAAAACACGGTTATGGAGTGGTAAGAGAACTCGTAGGCCATGGCCTCGGGAAAAACCTGCATGAAGACCCCCAGGTACCCAACTATGGAAAAAGAGGACAGGGGCCAAAAATAAAGGAAGGGTTGGTGCTGGCTATCGAACCCATGGTCAACCTGGGTAGGAAGGAAGTTTATACCGAGGATGACGGGTGGACTGTCAGGACAAAGGATGGTAAGGTTTCGGTACATTTTGAACACGATGTCTGTGTAAGAAAAGCAAAAGCAGATATTCTTTCAGATTACAGCATTATCGAAAAAGAAGAGGAACTCAATTCCAGTTTATTTGTCGCTACCGGTGCAATCGCATCGTATATCTGATCCCTTCCCTGGTGATCAGACTTACTTGTTAAATTGTTTCTTTCATTCGTATCTTCAGGCCAACATGGGTTATGAAATGAAAAGACTATTTCTATCCAGCTGTTTTTTCTGGCTGGTAGCTTCTTTGCATAGTCAGTCTCCTGATATACTGCAGATCCGGAAATATCGCGCCAGTCACCAACAGGAGATAATGAATGAATTTTTTCCTTTCTTGTCCATCCCCAATATCGCGTCTGATACGTTGAATATCCGCAGGAATGCAGATTTCATCATGGAGATGATGCAAAAGCGCGACATACGACAGGTGCAATTACTGTTACCGGTCACGCCAGGAGCTCCTCCCGTAGTTTATGGGGAGGTAATAGTCAATAATACATTTCCCACGCTGATCTTTTATGCCCATTATGACGGGCAACCGGTTAACCCCGCTCAGTGGGCACCAGGGTTGGAGCCGTTTGTTCCAAAGCTTGCAACTGGTTCGATTGCAGAGGGCGGAGATATATTCCCTTTTAAGACTGCTGAATCTTCTTACAATCCAGGATGGAGAATTTATGCCCGGGGATCGTCTGACGATAAAGCCGGGGTAGTAGCCATCCTTAATGCGTATGAAGCAATCGTAAAAAGCGGTTTAAAACCTTCGTATAATATCAAGTTCTTTTTTGAAGGAGAGGAAGAAGCCGGGTCGCCTCATTTGAATGAAATTTTGGAAAAATACAGCAGCCTGCTCCAATCGGATCTTTGGATAATATGCGATGGACCGGTTCATCAATCAGGAAAGAAGCAAGTCGTGTTTGGCGTTCGAGGCGATGCGCGTCTTGACTTGACAGTGTATGCCTCAAAGCGACCTTTGCATAGCGGCCATTATGGCAATTGGGCTCCCAGCCCGGCCATGATGCTGGTTAAACTATTGAGCTCTATGAAGGATGACCAGGGAAAAGTGACCATCAAGGGTTTCTATGATGATGTGGTGCCACTTACTGCCGCCGAAAAAAAGGCCTTGAAGGAAATGCCCCCGGTAGATGAACAAATGAAGAAGGAGTTAGGAATAAGAATGAATGAGATGCCTGGCAAAACCTTAGGTGAATCTATCAATCTTCCGTCACTTAACATCAATGGAATGCAAAGCGGTAACGTTG
>DASSFT010000178.1:0-3779 GCA_035694045.1 Chitinophagaceae bacterium | reverse complement strand
AATTAATTGCACAGGCTACTTTGTTGAATTCTCTTAACAAAGTTTTTTGCCTCATCCTTTTCATAAAAAAATGTTGTAAGTCGTTTACAGTATGCAGCGGATCGTTTCCACGCTGTACCTTTCATTTAATTTTTAAAACCTACCATTTTGATCCCCTCTTTACTCTTAATCAACCAAATTACATTCCCGCAAACATGGAAAAATATTTGTTCACTGATGGAACGAATGTGATAAGGGAAGTTGAATCGAGAGAAGAGTTACAGTCATTGATACAATCGTCCGCCGGCTCACCAAAGGCCAGGATATGGATATTTAGCAGCAACGAATGGATCACTGTTTCCGATTTCATTAATCGTTCATCCAGGCAAACCGCCTCCATTAGTAAGAAAGAACCTCCTGCTGAACCCAGGGAAATACAAAAACCGGCACGGAGGTCGGCTGTTCCCGGGATATTGAAAAAAACTCTTTTTGGTATTGTTACGGCAACTGCCATTTTCCTGGTGTATAATTTTACAAGGGTCACATGGACCAAGGCCGCGCCTCTGGCTATCGTTGCTGATCGTCCTTCCAACACTCCCGTCGTCAATGTTGATTCTGTCATTGAGTCGATTGAAATGTCGCGAGGCCAAAAGCTCGATAGGACTACGAGAACTAACCTGCGCATACGCAATACCTGGCCGGACCTGATACAATTGCAACTGGCTGCGGAAAGAGATACGAATAAAGACGATTCCCGTTATCATAACCCGGAAGTGACCATCGACAACTCCACTGGCTACAATCTTGACAATGCCGTAGTGAAATTAAGCTTGTGGAAAGACAGCGAAGTGATAAATAGCGACACAATCCGATTTACAAATATCGGCTACGCATCACCGGCTAAAAGGACCATGGAGGGATTATATCGTGGCGACAGTATCTCGGTATCGTTTATATCCATCCGTGCCAAAGCATTTAATTTTTGTTACTCATCGGATAAAAAAAATAATTCCCCCAACTACAATGACAGATGGTATTGCAGGGAATGATCCTTAAACCACATAATTCAAACTTATGGCGCTCTATTATTTGCCGGTTTTGATTCGCAGCGACAGGCATTTTGTTGCCAAGTTGCAAAGTGATGCCATTCCTGGTAACCGGGACCACACCGAATTTAATTTTGTAACCTATGCGGAGGACAGGGTGCTGGCCCCGCTGATTTCCATTGAAGACCCAGACAGGATCGTATTGAACCAAATGGCGCCTTCGGACAGGCAGGATATTCTTTTAAAAGAATGTCATGTTTCGCTTGTAAAAAGAGAAGATGGTTTTGAATTACTGATCCGCAAGAATAGCGTTTTTAAAGTAGAGCCATTTTATGATGCAGCCACCGGCCTTCGGCTGGATTACTCAGCCTCGCAAAAAAGGGTCATCCTAGGATATTACCGGCATAAAGTTGAACTCTCCTCTTTGAATATTTATATCACGCTTTCCCTGGCTGAAACAGAGACTTATTCAGGTAAGTTCCAGTTTGCCGTCATGAATTCGATGCAGAGCAACCGCGTAGTGATCGATTTCGGCAGCGAGGCAAGCCAGGTGGCATATAAAAATTGTGGCCCCCAGGCATCGTTGGTGCAGTATGATATCCTCGAAAATATCATCGGCAGACTGAGCGTGAGCGACAGGACCCGGTATTATAAAAGAGAGGAATTTTTGAACGATGAATCTGGACAACCTACGCTGTACCGTTCTTTCTATGCCGTCAAGAAAAACATGTCTATTTATGAAAGAACGAATTTTCCTTTCAATTTCACCAGCGACCTGATGAATGATGAGATCAGGTTGTTTATCACCAGACAGGAGGTTGGTGCAACCCAGATTTATTTCCGTGACAATTATGAAATAATACCTAACCTCAAACTAGGCATAGAAAAAAGCCTTCAACTATCGATAGACCGGCAGTCGGAAGACTACAGTATCCGCTCACATAAAAAGGAATTGATCAGTGCCGTCCTGCTCCGCCTGCTTCGCCTGATGATCAGTACCAAGCCAGAATTCAGGAATGGAGGAATGATCGTGACATTACTTGTTCCTAACATTTATACGCAGCACGACGTTTTTGAATTGCTGAATACGCTTCGGAGCCGCACCGATGACCTGTTGCGTTCATTAAACATAAAAGAAAATGAACTGTTTATCGAGTATGAAACGATATCCGAAAGCGATGCAGCGTTTATGGGATACCAACAGACCCATGCTTCCGATGTACAATTGAATAATGGAGAAATGGCGTTGGTAATTGATTGCGGCAAAGGCACCACCGATATTTCCATCCTGCTGGCAGATGACAATGAAAATTATTCCAGCTTTTTCCGAACAGGATTTGCAGGCGCTGGTAATGTTTTGTCCTATGGATTTGCCGAAGACCTGCTCACGCTGATCCTCCGGACCATACCCTGCAGCAATGAAATTTCAATAAAGGATTTCATCCGGAAACAGATTCTCGAACAACATTTGACAGTAGATGTCCTGAACTTTATCCAGTTCCTCGAAAATCAGAAAAAACGATATAAAAATCTAGAAACTGTCGGCATTAACGAGTTTGCACAACTGGCCGAGCAGTCGCAAAGCACGGAACGTACGATCGGCAACCTGTACCGGGATCAATCCACTCTTTTACAATACGCCGAAGCTATATTGAAGGACCGCAATATTAAATGGGATGACGAGATCACGGGTCTTATTCACAAGGCTACGGATTGCATCGTGCATTGTATTGTCGCCAGTATCAAAGATGTCATCACAAAAGATATTAAAAAGCGGATCAAATCGGTGATGCTTAGTGGGCGGGCTTTCTATTTCGAGGAGCTCAAAGTAAAACTGCGTGATGCCTTAAAGAGTATGCTTGGGAGCAACATTACGATACATACTGTCATCCCAGGTCGCGCTTTGAACAATAAAAACGTAGCGCTTTACGGGGCTTTCACAGGCGCTTACAAAATAACCGATTTTACAGGTATACCGATTGACAAAAAGGAAGGCCTGTCCAAGAACAGCGATATCCTGAACAACAATATGTATCTCTATCGTGGTATCAAGATTGAACCGGGCAACGATATTCTTTACAATACATCAGTTGTGAGAAGGAATAACCAGCAACTGAAATCGTTTAAGAACAAAACAATCGATATCTATTTTACGAGGGACAATATCTACCTCCGCCTGATGGAAAACCAGCATGTAAAAGATGTGCGGTCACTCTACAGCATTCTGACTTCGGTGTCGGAAATTTATTCGCCCGTCCAGGACATGAAAGCGATTTCCATGTTTCCCAATTATTCCGGCGAACTGGCCTCGGTCACTGCGTTGCACGACGATATAGTGAAGGAAGAATTGGTGAAAGAGCAGCCTGTGAAAAAAACCAGGGGCATTCTTCAATTTTTTCAGTTTTAATCCCAGAGCATGAAAAATAAAATAATTGCAGTTCTTCTTCTCTTTTTCACGCTTGCCTCTGCACAGGCGCAGCAACAACCCGACAGGAACAAGATCAGGGTGGTCGACACTTTGTCCAGGCAGGAAAGAAAAGAACGTAACCTGGTTATTTCGAAATCCGAACTGGACTCGCTTGTGTTGGCGAACACGGCATCTTTGCCCCAAACTACCCTGAAGGAGCCGCAAACGGTCAAAGAGATCGTTACCGAAACCCCCACATGGATCTTTGTTGCGGGCATTGCGGCCCTGCTCATTATTTCATGCCTGCTCTATCTGCTATTTGACTATCACAAACGGTTGGTAAAAAC
>DASSFT010000177.1:0-2696 GCA_035694045.1 Chitinophagaceae bacterium | reverse complement strand
CGAGGATGATCGTGCCCTCATATTTATTCAACGCTTCAATCAGCAAATCGCAACTGTGCATGTCGAGGTGGTTGGTCGGTTCATCGAGCATTAAAAAATTGGCTTTGCTGATGATGGTCTTTGCCAGTGCCACTCTTGCTTTTTCACCTCCACTCAAAATCCGGATGGGCTTGTCGGCGTCATCGCCGCTGAAAAGGAAACAACCCAATAATGATCGTAATTCGAGTTCCGTCATCTGGCTTCCGCATTCTTTCATTTCATCCAGGATCGAATTATTGAGATTTAAAGCCTCCAACTGGTGTTGGGCATAAAAGCTTTCTTCCACGTTATGGCCCCATTTTCTTTCGCCCCCGAAACTTTCGGTCCCGGCTATCATGCGAAGAAGGGTGGATTTCCCTTTCCCGTTTGCACCAATCAGTGCAATCTTATCGCCGCGGTCTATCTCGGCTGAGCCCTGTTCAATGATCACGTTATCGCCAAAGGACTTCGAGACGTCTTTCAACTCCACCAAAACTCTTCCCGGCGTCTTATCCACCCGGAAATTTATGCGCATGTTCGGTCTTTCCAATTCGGAATCCTCAATACGTTCCAGTTTATCAAGCTTTTTGATCAGGCTTTGCGCCATAGCTGCTTTGCTGGCCTTGGCCCTGAAGCGATCGATCAGGCGTTCCTGCTGCCGGATATAATCCTGCTGGTTTTCGTAAGCTTTCTGCTGCAATTCGATGCGCACCGCTTTCTCTTTTTCATAAAAATCAAAGTTGCCGTTATAGATATGCAACTGCTGTTGATACAACTCGACGATCTTGGTGACCATCCTGTTCAGGAAATATTTATCATGGCTGACGATGACGACAGAACCCTGGTAGTGTAATAAATATTTTTCCAGCCATTCGATCGATGGCAGGTCGAGGTGGTTGGTAGGTTCATCCAACAGGAGAAGGTCAGGCTGTTGCAGGATCATTTTTGCAAGCAAAACGCGCATTCGCCAGCCGCCGCTAAATTCTTTGTAGGGCCTTTTCAGGTCCGAGTTGGCAAAACCAAGTCCCTGCAGCACTTCTTCCGTTCTGTGATGGATATTATAACCGCCGAGTGTTTCCAGCTCGTGGAGTTTATCCGAATAATCATGCAATGTTTTTTCATCGCCTGTTCTTTCCAATTCCTTTCCCAGTTCTTCAATTTCTTTTTCGAGTTCCAACACTTTTTCAAAGGCACCCAGTGCTACCTGCAAAATGGAATCCTGGGTATCAAAACTGAGAAGGTCCTGGTGTAGATAACCGATAGTGGTGCTGCGGCTGCGTTCAACCGTGCCGGCGGACGCGGCATATTCTCCTACCAGTAATTTCAACAGAGTGGATTTGCCTGTTCCGTTGTAACCGATCAGCCCGATACGTTCCCCGGGTTGAATATGCCAGGTGGCATCTTCGACGATTACTCTCGCGCCAAATTCGAATGTTACGTTCTGTAAACCTGCTAACATATATGGTTAATGGTGAATGGTGAGTGGTGAGCGATAAGTAGTAAACAGGTCAATGCCAGGATCAAAATCTTTCAATTTGGGTGCCTAAACTTTCCATTCACCACTTTCCACTCACCTTTTAACAATCTGCAAAAATAAAGCATTACCACTTGCCGTTATTGGCTATTATCTTTGCAAAAATTTTTTTTTAACAGCTTATGAAGATTCTTGATATACTGGCAGTAATCCTCCCCCTTATTCTAATCGTTTTCGGGTTCTTGCGGGTAGGTGATGACAAGACACCCAAAGCGTCTACCAGGATAAAAACCCTTAACGGCCTTACAATGTTGATCGCCATCGTACTTCTACTGATAGGCGGTGTCCGCTATTTCTTTTTCCCGGGAAGCGGCGGAGCCTCACACGCCTCTGGTGCCAAACCCGTACCCATCAAAATAAGTAAGCATAGTGACCTTTTCAATAACTCGGTCGGTGATGTGCTGAATGCATATTACAGTATGACGGAAGCATTTGTGAACTGGGATTCGGCGGGTGTTAATAAACATGGTTCGGAGCTCGTGAATGCCCTTACCGACCTGAAGACAGAGGAATTGAAAAACGATACATCCAGCGATGCTCAAACCATTTATCTGACAACGGTTGACATGGCCGGGTATGCGAAAACCGATGCTTCCAATATAGTGCAACAATCTTCACTGGATAAAAAAAGAGAGGCATTGAATGCATTAACTGACAATCTCCGGAATTTATTTATCACGGTCAAATACGACCGGGAGAAAATATATTACCAGGAATGTCCTATGGCCTTTGGGGATGACAAGCCGGGCTACTGGCTGAGTAAGACAAAAGAGGTCCGCAATCCTTATCTCGGGAACAAACACCCGGAATATAAAGATGATATGCTGACCTGTGGCGAACCGAAGGATACGATCAATTTTATTCCAGTCGATACTACCATGGCCAAGTAAATCCGAATATAAAATCCCGATCCTTTGCTTCACCCAGGACTATCGGGATTACTGCCTCCGGATTTCTTTTCAACACCCGCAATTCCGCTTTTCAAACGGCGTCTCACCTTTATTTGTATCACCTGGACACAAATACATAACTTCCAACTCCAAAATTCACAAACATGAGAAAAACGACTATTTCTTTTCTATTCGTCATTATTGCAGGACCATTACTCGCCCAGGAAAAGGTCAACCTTGACATGATCAATAAG
>DASSFT010000176.1:0-17805 GCA_035694045.1 Chitinophagaceae bacterium | reverse complement strand
TGTAAATATTATCGTAGTACAAAGAACTCGTCACAGGAGCAATTGAGATCCCGGTTTTATACTCTTCTGGATACTGGAACATGAGGTTCAATGTGGAAGAACCCCCGCCGCTCCATCCCCATATCGCTACGCGGGTAGTATCGATATAATTCCATTTCAGCACTTGTTTAGCACCCAATGCCTGGTCGCGGATATTCAATTGCCCTATCTTTTTGTAGATCGCCTTGCGCCATACCCTTCCTTTTGGAGCCGGAGTTCCGCGGTTGTCTAATGAAACCTGCACATATCCGTCGGCAGCCATGTCACCCGTATATAAGAAATTGGTACCGGCACCCCACGCATCGTCAACTGTAGTTGATGCAGGTTCACCATAGACATAGAAAACGACAGGATATTTTTTGGTGCTGTCGAAATTCTTCGGCTTGGTTACCCATCCATCCATCGTCACACCCTCTTCGGTAGTAACCTGGAAGAAACTGGTATTGCTTTTTTGTTTGTTTTCCGGTTTTATTTTTTTGCTGATATCATCTTCTGCTTTGAATGGCTTATGATCAGGAAGCGTCACCCATTCTGTAAGGGGCGATGTGTAATAATTGGAAAAGATATGCCTGGCAAATTGACCGTTCGGAGAGATCTCATAAAAATGTGTGCCTTCTTCACTCATCGGCGAAACACGCTGCGGCGTTCCGGTTCCATCCATTTTTGTTTTATATAAATATTTCTGGGTTGCATTTACCGGCGAAGCATAGAAATAAACATAACCGCTTTTCTCATCCACATTCAACAGGTCGATCACGTCATAATCACCATTCGTGATCTTTGTTTCCTTGCCGTCGCGTGAGATACGGTATAGGTGTCGCCAACCGTCTTTCTCGCTGAACCACACAAATTCTTTACCCGAGGCAATCCAGTCCCAGCCTTTCACTTCACTTCTCCATTCATTTAAGGTCGCCACCCAGGCTTCGTCGCTTTCAGTATAGATCGCTTTGGCAGCCCCGCTCATTGTATTGCACACTATCACCTTGCTTTCATTTTGCCGGCGATTCAGTTGCTGGAGAATAATTTCACCAGGCCCTGACCATTCCATTCTTATGATATAATTTTCATCTGGCGCTCCAGGTACATTCATCCATTTTGTCAATCCCGTATTTACATCTGCCACACCAATCCGGGCAGGAGAAGGTTTTTCTCCCACCTTCGGGTATTCAACGGGAATAACCTTGCTGTATACAGAATCAGTTGTATTCAACATGTAATAATCGCGGATCTTATTGGCATCAATTTGCCAGTAAGCAATCGTTTTATTATCGGGACCCCAGCGAAAACCATCGCGGCAGAAAAATTCCTCTTCATAAACCCAATCAAAAGTACCGTTGATGAGCTTCTTTGTACCGTTATCACTGGTGATCTTCTTGATCTTACTGGTAGCAAGGTCTTCTGTATAGATATTATGTTCACTTACATAAGCTACTTTTTTTCCATCGGGGGAAAATTTGGCGAACTGCAAGGAAGCTTCCGGTCTTCCCTTTCCCATTTGTTTTAATTCTCCCGTTGCAAGAACGAGCAACCAGTAGTCACCGCGGGTAGGATAGCGCCAGACTTTTTTTGCATTGGTATAGATCAGCGCTTTACTTCCGTCGGCAGACAATTGAAAGCTTCGCGGAACAATTGCCTTGGAACTGTCTTTAGGAGTCAGTTGTTTTTGAGCAATAAAAACTGTCTTGTTTTGCGAAGGCAATTCGATCTTTACGATCTCGCCTTTTTCAACCTGGTAATAGGCGTTGCCGTCTGCCGTCCATTTGGTCAAAGGCACGCCTGGCTGGGCTACCAGGACGATAACAATAAACTGGATGACCGTAACCAATACGGTCTTTTTAACATTAATACGAAAACTCATGTGTGAAAATTTATTAACCGGCAAAATACGGAAAGGCACTGAATAAGGGTTGTTAATTGGATGGACGGACTCAGTTGTCTGTTGTCGGCTGCCAGGGCGCGAGTCGTAGATTCCAGCAGTAATAAAAGCTATTGAATGACACGGACATCTGGCGGCAGACACCTTAATTTTGCCAAAATTCATCTCTATGACGATTGCCGTTTTGGGCGCTGGAATGGTGGGTCGCGCCATTGCAATGGACCTGGTCCATGATCATGCTGTAACGTCTTTTGATCTGGACGCGACCAGCCTTGAAAAGTTGAAACAGGATGATCCAGGGATACAAACCGTTGCCGCTGACCTTTCGCATTTTGACGAATACCCGAACTGGCTGGAGCCCTTTGATATCGTGGTGACCGCGGTACCCGGCTTTATGGGATATAAAACCCTGGAGGCGGTAATTAATTCGGGTAAGAATGTGGTCGATATCTCCTTTTTTCCCGAAGATGCATTGCAACTCGACAAGCTCGCTAAACAAAAAAATGTAACGGCTATCACCGATTGCGGCGTAGCCCCGGGAATGAGCAATTTCATTATCGGGCGTTATAATGAAGAGATGAAAATAACCTCACTCGAATGTTACGTAGGAGGCCTACCAGCGAGTCCCCAGCCTCCATTTTTTTACAAGGCACCTTTTTCGCCTGTGGATGTGATACAGGAATATCTCCGTCCCGCCAGGCTGGTAGACAATGGCGTTGTTGTCACCAAGCCAGCTTTAAGTGAACAAGAGATCATATACTTTGATGAGGTAGGTGAACTCGAGGCCTTTAATACCGACGGGCTGCGTTCATTGATCTATACTATGAATCATATTCCCGATATGAAGGAAAAAACCCTGCGCTACCCCGGTCACGCCGACCTGATCATTGCAATGAAACAAGCAGGTTTTTTTGACACAGCCCCGCTTCGCATCGAAGAGATAGATATTTCTCCGTTGGACTTTACATCGAAATTGCTGCTCAACCAATGGAAGCTTAATGACAGCGAAGAAGAGTTTACAGTTATGAGAGTAACTATCCGATCAAAGAATAAGACAATCGAATACAATCTGTTCGATCGCTACGATAAGGCAACCAATACCTCATCCATGGCAAGAACGACGGGATATACCTGCACCGCAGCTGTCAATCTTATTGCAAAAAAAATGTTCCAGGAAAAAGGCGTTTTTCCGCCGGAACTGGTGGGAAAGGATAATGCCTGCTTTGAATTTGTAGTTGATTATCTAAAGAGGAGAAATGTGGTTTGGAAGAAATCTGGATCATAAATCGATAACGATTGTTTTATATTGATATTTGACCTAAAGATTTATCTTTAATTCTCTTCATGAAGCCCGTCACCACCTTATTCATTTGCGTGCTTTCTTTTTCCCTGCATGCTCAAAAAAAAGAGTCGTTTTACGACTATCAATGGAAGCCATGTAACCCTACTGAAGCAAGGTTTTACAGCACTCTTGAAAAAACCGATAGTGGCTGGTTTCGCAACGACTTCTTTATCGGCAATAGTTCGCTACAGATGCAGGCATTGTACGAAGATGAGGAATGCAAGATTTACAACGGCCGCTGTATTTACTTTCATGCAAACGGAAAACTTCAGTCCGTTGGAATTAGGCATCATAACAAGGAAGAAGGACCTTATGTTCGCTACTATTCAAACGGCATGATGGCTGATTCCGCTTCTTATCATGACGGTATACCGGTTGGCAGCCGGATGAGATGGCATCGCAATGGGTTTGCTTCCGATTCCATTTATCATGCAAATGATAGTATGGATGTACAGATCAGTTGGTTTGATGATGGACAGGTCGCTTCCGCTGGTTATTTGTTACATGGCAAACTCTATGGCAAATGGAAATACTTTTATCACGGTGGGTCGGTTTCTGCTGAGGAATTATATGATAAAAATGGTAAAATCATATCCAAAACATATTACGGAGAGGATGGAACAGCTGTGGCTAATGAAACAAAATCAGATCAAGACATAGTTTTTAAAAAAGGTGGGCAGGCCTGGCAAGAGTATCTCCGCAAAAACCTTTATTGGCCCAGGAACCTGGAATTTAATAATGGCAACATGGCCGTGGTCGTTGTTGAATTTACTGTCAATGAACAGGGAAAGGTTGAGGATGAAGAAGTGGTTATTCCATTTCACCCAGAATTTGACAGGATCGCTTTAAGTGTAATACACAATAGCCCGGCGTGGACACCGAGAGTTGCCCATAATCGCAAAGTAAAAACTTTGATCCGGCAACCCGTCACTTTTCAACAGGAGGAGAATTGAGGCTACTCAATCGGGTAAAGACTTCACCATAATATTTTTAAAATATACTTTGCTATTCGGATCATGTCCCTGCAGAGCGAATGTGCCTGATGATATGACTCGTTCTTTATCGTTGGCGCCCCTTATTTCATTAACGTTATCCGGCTCTGTATAATCAACGACGGTTTTATCATTCACTTTTACAATAACTCTTTTGCCTTCCACTTTTATGTATTCGGTGAACCATTCATTGTCCTTTACATAAACTTCCTTCACATCCTGTATACCATAGAGACTGCCCGTCCTTCTCCAGTCTGTGTGTGAGTTGTTGACCTGAACCTCGTACCCTTTCTTTGGCCAGCTTTTCTCCTGGTAAGTGGTATGAAAATAAATACCGGAGTTGGAGCCAGGCATTGTCATAACATCTGCTTTGAATTCAAAGTTTTTGAATGAATGCTTGCTCACAGTTCCATCATAAAACAAGTGGGCCGTGGGACCATGTGCTACAATCGATCCATCTTCCACGGAAAATGTATTTGCATTATCACCCACCTTCCATCCATCCAGGGTTTTCCCATCAAACAAAGACATCCATTCATCAGAACGCGAAGCGCTGCAAAAGATGAGGCAAAAGCCGGCAATCCCATAAAATAGAAAATTTCTCATGGTACAAGTTTCATGTTCACGGGATCCCAGTTAATTATTTTTTTCTGGAAATAACTATCATTACAGGCCAGGCATGGCGCAGCAGCCCTAAAACCAAATGTCGCATCTTCCACTACCGTCTTACCCGTTCTTATTGAATCAAAGAAATTGGTGAAATGATCCAGGTGATCGCTATATCCCTGCGGCGCCTTGAAATCGATATCCGGTTTGGTTGGCCTCTTTTTATCTTCATCTGTCCATTTTTGGTTGTAGGCAGCCACCAATTCGTCCTGCATTTTTTTCGGATAGGTAAATACAGCATCATAGCCGCCAATACCCGGAGCTTTTGACATGATGCTGTGGTGAAGAGTAAGGCCGCTGCCTTTCATTTCGATCACACCTTCTTCCCCAATCAGCTTTATGCTTTCCTGGCCACCCGTGCCGCTTACAAAATTTACCTGCAACGTAAGCTGGAATGAAGGATGCTCGGGTGTTTCCGGATATTGGAGGATACCCGTCATCACGTCGGGGACATTACGTCCATCTTTCCAGTAAGAAAGTTGGCCGGAAGAATAGATCTTCACAGGTCCCTTCGATCCGGTGATGACATGTGTACCCGAAAGCAAATGAACAAACAAATCGCCGGCAACACCTGTACCGAATTCTTTATAATTGCGCCACCAGAAGAATTTTTTCGGGTCAAAGGGAATCTTATTCATCCCTTCGATATAACGTTCCCAGTCAACCGTACCAGGTGATGCATCATTAGGCATTGTATATTCCCAGGCTCCTATTGCGTTTTGACGGTCGTAGACTGCATTCACCATATTGAGCTTTCCTATTTCACCGGCCTGGTATAATTCTCTTGCTTTCGCATAACCGACGCTGCTCACCCGCTGGCTTCCCACCTGCATGATCTTGTTGCTGGCCCGTTGAGCCTGTACCACGCCCATACCTTCAGCTATCTTATGCACCATCGGCTTTTCGCAATAGACATGCTTGCCTTTCTTCAAAGCTTCCTTTGTTATCCGCGCATGCCAGTGATCGCTGGTAGCGATGATAATGGCATCGACATCTTTGCGGTCGAGGATCTCGTGATAATTTTTGGTGGTGAAAATATCTTTACCATATAGTTCTTTGGCATTTTCCAACCTGCCTGAATACAGGTCGCAAACTGCGGCAGGTTCAATACCTGGAACCTTCAAAGCAGTTGCAAAATCAGAATGTCCCTGTATGCCAAATCCTATTACGGCGAGCCTGATCTTATCCTGCGGGGATATTTTTTTGCTATAATGGAGAATGCGCTCTTCTGCTTTCTCTTTAGCTGCCAGGCCGGTTAAGGGCCCTGCTGCCGCTACTACGCTGAAGGCACCCACCTGTTGAAGAAATTTTCTGCGGGAGGTTTGATTCCTGGATGACATGCAATTCGTTTTAATGTGTTTTAAGGTTGGATAAGGTCGTAGAATGGAAAGTTACTGAAACATGGACACAAAACCACCCAAACCAACCCTCCTTCCACTCATCCTCTCCCGGTACGTCATTTCTTTTAATTCGTTATCTTCAGTTCCCTCCAATCAAAAATTATCGCTTATGAAAAAGCTAGTCTTTCTCACCGCATTGTTCGGTTCCATTACCACGTTTGCACAAATCGACGCCCGGTTATTCAGGTATCCTGACGTATCAGCCACACAGATTGCATTTGTGTATGGTGGTGATATTTGGATCGTGCCAAAGACAGGGGGCACTGCCAACCGGATCACTTCTTCAACAGGCGAAGAGTCTTTCCCAAGGTTTTCCCCGGATGGAAAAACACTGGCCTTCTCCGCCACCTATGATGGCAATACCGATGTATATACCATGCCCGTTACCGGTGGCGTCCCGCTGAGGTTGACCTGGCATGCCGGCCCCGACCGGGTCATCGACTGGCACCCCGATGGCAAACGAATCTTGTTTGCTTCCGGGCGCGAAAGTGGGACACCGGCTTACCGGCAACTATACCTGGTATCGGCAAAAGGCGGCCTGCCTGAAAAATTGAATGTACCCTACGGTGAACTGGCCTCTTTTTCAGCTGACGGTAACAGCATTACCTATGTGACCAAGATCACCGAGAACTATCCATTCAAAAGGATCCGTAGCGGTCTCGCCTCCGACGTATTGATATATGATTTGAAAAAAGGAACAGCTGATAATATAACTAAATCGGATGCAAGCGAAGGCAAACCGGTTTGGGTCAACAATAAGATCTATTATGTATCAGATGGTGGCCCGGAAAAAAGAAGGAATATCTGGGTTTATGATCCCGAAAAAAAGTCAAAGACACAACTGACCAGTTTTGATGATATCGATATCAATCATATGTCTGCCGGTCCTTCGGAACTGGTGTTCCAGGCGGGTGGCCGCTTATACCTTCTCAATCTCTCCAATAATAAATATGCGGAAGTGAAGATTAATGTAGTTGCGGATATCTCGACGTTGATGCCAAAAACAGTCAACGTAGGTAATAGCATCAACAATTATGAAATATCTCCCGATGGTAAACGCACCGTCTTTGAAGCAAGAGGTGACCTGTTCAGCATTCCGGCTGAAAACGGTGTGATCATTAACCTTACCAACACCAGCGGCGCCTGGGAACGTAATCCTGCCTGGTCGCCCAACGGTAAATGGCTGGCTTACTGGAGTGATGAAAGCGGTGAAAATGAAATATGGCTTCGCGATAATGCTTCCAGCCAGGCAAAAAAGATCACAGACTTTGGGAAAGGAATGGGTTGGGCGCTCAGTTGGTCGCCCGACAGCAAAAAACTGGTTTTTATCAATGACCTTCAGGAAATAAAACTGCTGACCATTTCAGATAAATCCGTTGAAACCATTGATCACACCACCGATCTCACCTATGGCAGCTTGCAGGGATTTTATGCAAGCTGGTCACCCGATAGCAAATGGCTGGCTTATTCCAAAGGAGCCGCAAACCTTAACAATGCGATTTATTTATACAGCGTAGAAAATAAAAAACTGCACCAGGCTACTTCTGCCTATTACAGTGATGCCAATCCCGTTTTTGATCCTACCGGTAAATATCTCTTCTTTATAACCGGCAGAAGTTTTAATCCTTCTTACAGCAATTTCGACAATACATGGATCTATCCAAACAGTACACAACTTGCAGTTGCCACCCTGGATCCATCTACACCTGCATTGCTCTATGCAAAGAATGATGAGATCAAAATGGATACAGGAACTGCCAGCAAACCTGCCGCCCCTGATACTGCAAAAAAGCCAGCAGCTAAACCAGCTACCGCTTCTGTTAAATACGACCCTGAATCACTGGAACGCAGGCTGGAGATCCTTCCTGTGCCTGCCGGTAATATCGGTGGCCTGTATGCCGCCGATGGCAAGTTGGTATACATGCGTTTTCCCAATACCGGCACTGCTGCCGGGGCTCAGCCCTCGATCTGTTTGTATGACATAGATAAACGCGAAGAAAAAACGCTGGTAAGCAGTGCTACAGGCTACACCAATTCCTGGGATGGTAAAAATCTGTTGGTGCGCAACAACAGCGGCGGTTTTGGTATCGTAAAGATCAACCCGGATCAACGATTAGATAAATTATTGCGCACGTCGGAAATGGAAATGCAGATCCGGCCGCAGGAAGAGTGGGCACAACTCTTTAACGATACCTGGCGCCGTTACCGCGATTTCTTCTATGATCCCGGTATGCAACAAATAAACTGGAATGATGTACGCAAGGAATATAATGAACTGATGAAAGATGCCATTACGCGTTGGGACGTGAATAATATTTTGCAGGAAATGGTTTCCGAGTTAAGCGCAGGTCATACATACGTGAATGGAGGCGACCTGGAGCAAGCAAGAAACCGGACCAATGGTTTCCTCGGGATCGATTGGGCATTGGAAAATAATTATTACAAAGTTAAACGTATCGTTCACGCCGCTGCCTGGGATAATGAAGTGCAGTCACCGCTGGAGGCTTCCGGTGTCAATGTAAAAGAAGGAGATTATATTTTATCGGTCAATGGACGCGCATTGGATCCTGCCATTGATCCCTATGCCATGTTTGAAGGCCTGGCAGGCAAAGCTGTTGCGTTACGGGTGAACAGCAAACCTTCTTTCGAAGGCTCGCGGGAAATAATAGTAAAAACATTGCAACCGCAGGATGAAGCCAGGCTCCGTCATCTCGAATGGATCGAAGGAAATCGCAAAAAAGTTGAAGAGCTTTCGGGCGGCCAGTTGGGATACATGTATATGCCGAATACAGGTACACAGGGCCAGACCGAGTTGATGCGCCAGTTTTACGCTCAAATAGATAAAAAGGGATTTGTGATAGATGAACGTTTCAATGCTGGGGGACAACTGGGTGATCGCTTTATTGAAATGCTTAACCGTCCTAACATTTACAATATTGCATGGCGCAATGCAGATGTAACCAGGTGGCCCCAAAAAGGCAACGATGCTCCAAAAGTGATGCTGATTAATGGCTGGGCAGGCTCGGGTGGTGATGCATTTCCCTGGGCGTTCCAGCAGTTGAATCTCGGTCCTATCGTGGGTGAAAGAACATTGGGTATTCTTGTGGGTCCTGCAACCGGTCATCGCCTGATGGATGGTGGTTCAATTACCGTTCCGGATGCCCGGCTGTATGGCGCCGATGGAAAATGGTTCGCTGAAGGTTATGGTATCAAACCGGATATTGAAGTGTGGGATGATCCAGCGTTGCTGGCGAAAGGAACCGATCCACAGTTGGTACGCGCTGTACAGGAAGCCTTGAAGCTGGTCAAGGATAAACCAAGAGTACTATATCCAAGACCGAGATTTGAAGACCGCAGTGCGAAAGGGTTGAAGGGCTATTGATATAACCACAATCATCTTAATAAAACATAAATAGTAAAGCGGAGAAACAGCGCGAAGAGCATTGTTTTCTCCGCTTATTTTTTCTCTTCGCTAACACTTTTATTTCTTGCTCCTGATGTCACGCCTGTTTTTTTCTTGTATAATCACTACCAGGCATATGTTTTTTAACAGCATTTGGCCGCCGCTAATTTCTTAAATTGCGTATCCCATGGCTTTTAATTTACACAACCCATTTTCCCCGGCGGGGGATCAGCCGGAAGCTATCCGCCAACTGACCGAAGGCATATTAGACGGAGAAAAATACCAGGTGCTACTGGGTGTCACCGGTAGTGGCAAGACATTCACGATGGCCAACGTAATACAAAATGTACAGAAGCCGACGCTGGTCCTGACGCATAATAAAACCCTTGTAGCACAACTCTACGGCGAGTTCAAGCAATTTTTCCCGGAGAACGCGGTGGAATATTTTGTTTCTTACTATGATTACTACCAGCCTGAAGCTTATATGCCTGTCAGCGACGTGTATATCGAAAAGGATCTCTCCATCAACGATGAACTGGATAAACTTCGGTTAAGAGCCACCAGCAGTTTATTAAGCGGTCGCAGGGACATCCTTGTAGTGGCAAGCGTAAGCTGCATCTACGGTATGGGTAATCCTACTGATTATGAAAATGGGATCATCCGTATTAAGAAAGGACAGACCATCTCCCGCCAGGGATTTCTTCATTCGTTGGTGAATTCACTGTACAACCGAACTACCCTTGATTTTAACCGCGGTACCTTCCGTGTAAAAGGTGATACGGTAGATATCAATCTTCCCTACGTGGATTTTGGGTATCGCATCACTTTTTTTGGCGACGAGATCGAGGAAATAGAGAGCATGGATGTCGTATCTGGAAAGCGCATCGCGAAAATGGAGGATGCAGCTATTTTCCCCGCGAATCTCTATGTAGCTCCCAAAGATATCCTGCAGCAGGTGATATACGAGATACAGGATGAGATGACGGCCCAAACCGAATATTTTAAAAGCGTTGGCAAGCTCATTGAAGCGCAACGGCTAAAGGAACGTGTGGAATACGATCTCGAAATGATTCGTGAACTGGGTTATTGCAACGGTATTGAAAACTATTCCAGGTTCTTCGATCGCCGCAGACCCGGCACCCGGCCTTTCTGTCTATTGGATTATTTTCCTAAAGACTATCTCATGGTCATTGATGAAAGCCATCAAACCGTTCCGCAAGTGAGTGGAATGTATGGCGGCGACAGGAGTCGCAAACTCATTCTCGTCGACTATGGTTTCCGTTTGCCTTCCGCACTTGATAATCGTCCGCTGAATTTTCATGAATTTGAATCACTGCAGAACCAGGTAGTATTTGTCTCAGCTACTCCCGATGATTTCGAACTGGAAAAAACCGGCGGTGTTGTTGTCGAGCAGGTAGTCCGTCCAACAGGGTTATTGGATCCACCTATCGAGATCAGGCCCAGCGTAAACCAGATCGATGACCTGCTGGATGAAATTGATAAACGGATTAAAAAAGGCGATAGAATTTTAGTGACAACGCTTACCAAGCGAATGGCGGAAGAAATGGATAAATATCTTCATCGCATCAACATCAAATCGAAATATATCCATAGCGAAGTGCATACGCTGGACAGGGTGGAGATACTTCGTCAGCTAAGACTGGGCGAGATCGATGTACTTGTGGGCGTAAACCTGTTGCGTGAAGGACTGGATCTTCCCGAAGTTTCCCTGGTCGCCATACTCGATGCGGATAAAGAAGGTTTCCTGCGGAATGAAAAATCATTGACACAGACGGCAGGCCGCGCAGCGAGAAACATTGACGGCCTCGTGATCTTTTATGCAGATACGATGACGGAGAGCATGCAAAAAACCATTGATGAAACTACCCGGCGCCGGGAAAAACAAATTGCATATAACATCGAACACGGTATTACACCCAAAACCATTATCAAATCGACCCGGGATGTTTTTGCCCAGACTTCGGTGCTCGATATCAAAGGATACGATCCCGCGAATCCTTATGCCATTGCTCCTGGCGAGGACCTGGTGACCGTTGCCGCAGAAGACCAGGAAGAATACAAGACCATTCCTCAAATGGAAAAAGCGGTAAGCAAGATCAAAAAGGAAATGGAGAAAGCTGCCCGCGATCTGGACTTTATGGAAGCTGCGAGGTTGAGGGATGAAATGTTCCTGCTACAGAAAAAATTAGAAGAAATGAAAAAGTAAGGTGCTTGATGCAGGATGCTTGATCCTAGATGCTTGATACTGGAGGTCTCGTAGATTTACCAGCCCGGCCAGGGTAGATTTGCGGCAATTCATCAATAAAGGAATCTAGGTATTTGCTCTTAAGTCGCTCGTAGTATATCTTAGATGCCTGAACCACAAATCCGTTTTGTTAAACCGCTAATCCAATAAACCCATGAAACGTCGCATCCGCCGCATCGCCAACTTTTTTGCCTTCAATCTACTTTTCTTTGCCCTTTACCTGAATTTTATTCACAAAGACAAAGCTGCTGTAACACCGCCTGAGCAATCTGCTCAGACAACTGCCTCTGTCGGAGGTACAGTTCCTGTTGCACATCCTGAAAAATATTTGGGTGAAAAAGTCGTCGACCCGGCTCCTGTTTCAACCCCTCAATAATTTTCTTTAGTATAAAAAGCTGCAAACCTTTCTCAAGTTAGCAAAGCAGAGTTTTAGATATCGAGCCCCGGTTTCTACCGGGGCTTTTCTTTTCGTAGATACCAGATGCTCGACCGTCATTGCGAGCGGAGCGAAGCAACTGGATACTGGATATTTGAATTAGCTATCTTAGCGGAATGGAAAAAAAGGTTTTTTTATTGGATGCATTTGCCCTGGTCTTTCGTGCATATTATGCACTTATCCGGAATCCCCGTCTCACGTCAAAAGGGAGGAACACAAATGCGCAGTTTGGTTTCACCAATACCCTGATTGAGTTGCTGACCAAACAAAAGCCCTCGCATATGGCGGTTTGTTTTGATACGGAAGCACCAACAGAACGTCATTCCGATCTCGAGAGCTATAAGGCCAACCGCCAGGAAGCCCCTGAAGATATCCTGGCCGCCGTTCCTGATATTAAAAAAATCATACGTGGCTTTAATATCCCCGTTATGGAGCTCGATGGCTACGAAGCCGATGATGTCATCGGTACCCTGAGCAAACAGGCAGCTAAAGCCGGTTACGAGGTATACATGGTAACCCCCGATAAAGACTATGGCCAGTTGGTTACAGATAAAGTCAAAATCTATAAACCCGGATACCAGGGAGGGGATGTTGAAATAATGGGACCGGCGGAAGTTTGCGCCAAATGGAATATCAAAGAAGTATCGCAGGTCATCGACATACTCGGGTTGATGGGCGACGCAGTAGACAATATTCCCGGCATAGCCGGTGTGGGCGAAAAAACAGCTGCCAAATTACTGGCCGAGTATGGAACACTGGAAAATGCGCTGGCAAATGCCGACAATATAAAAGGTGCGCTGGGAGAAAAAGTAAAGAAAGGAAAAGAATCCGCTATCCTTTCAAAAAAGCTGGCTACTATCATTACCAATGTTCCCATCGAGTTTCATGAAGAAGATTTCAAGGTCAAGGATTGGAACAAGGAAAAACTGACGGAGATCTTTGGCGAACTCGAATTCAAAACACTGGGCAAGCGACTGCTTGGCGAAGATTTCTCGATTACGGGTGCGCCAAGAGGTGTTGTAGAAAAAGAAATACCACAGGGCGTACAAACGGACCTGTTTGGAAATATCGTGGAGGCACCCAAGGCCGCAACTCCTTCCGAGACTACCGCAATAGGAGAAGAATCAGAAGAAGCCGGGCTGACCGCTGGTAAAAACATTCATAACACACCGCACGATTATAAAGCGCTTACCACCGAAAAGGAAATAAAGAACCTGGTAACTGAATTGAAAAAACAGGAAGAGATCTGTTTTGATACCGAGACCACAGGCATTGACGCAAATGATGCCGAGCTTGTCGGCCTGAGCTTTTCGGTGACGCCGGGTGAAGCCTGGTATATTCCCTGTCCAGCCGATCAAATCAAAACAAAAGAGATCCTTGCTCTTTTCCAACCATTATTCAATGACAAAAAGAAAATATGGGTGGGGCAGAATATCAAGTATGATATGCTGGTATTAAAATGGTATGATATCGAGATTGCCGGGAAACTTTTCGATACCATGCTGGCTCACTACGTGATTGAACCCGATGGCAAAAGAGGGATGGACCTTCTCAGCGCTAAATTCCTGGGCTATGAACCAGTGCATATCGAAGAGCTGATTGGCAAAAAAGGCAAAACGCAGGGAAATATGCGGGATGTCGAGCTCGAAAAAATAAAAGACTATGCAGCTGAAGATGCTGATATCACGCTCCAGTTAAAAAACGTTTTTATCCCTTTGTTAAAGGACAAGGAAGTAGAAAGGGTTTTTAATGAAGTAGAGAATCCGCTCGTAAAGGTTTTGGCCGATATGGAATTTGAAGGCATCAGGGTCGACGTGGATTTTTTGACTGACTATTCAAAACAATTGGAGAAAGAAGCAAAGACTGCCGAAGAAAGTGTTTATAAACAGGCAGGCGTGCGTTTCAATTTGGCATCACCTAAACAACTGGGTGAAGTGCTGTTTGATAAATTAAAATTAGACCCTTCTGCCAAGAAGACTAAAACCGGGCAATACCAGACTGGTGAAGATGTGTTATTGAAACTTGCCGCAAAAGGAAACCAGATCGTAGAAGATATTCTTGCGTTCCGCGAATTGACCAAGCTCAAATCAACTTATGTGGATGCGCTGCCGCAATTGATCAACCGGAAAACCGGCAGGGTACATACTACTTATGGACAGGCTGTAGCCGTGACTGGCCGTTTGCAAAGCAATAATCCCAACCTGCAAAACATACCGGTAAGAACGGAGCGGGGTAAGGAGGTCAGAAAAGCCTTCATACCGAGGGATAGCAAGCATATCTTATTATCGGCTGATTATTCGCAGATAGAGTTGAGAATTGTTGCGGCGATCAGTGCTGACAAGAATATGTGTGGTGCTTTTAAAAAGGGAACCGATATCCATACAGCTACTGCCGCGCGTGTATACAATGTTTCAGAAAAAGAGGTGACCAAGGAAATGCGTTACAAAGCCAAGAGTGTAAACTTCGGCATCATTTATGGCCAGGGCGCATTTGGATTGGCCGATAATCTTGGTATTTCAAGAACAGAAGCCAAGGAGATCATTGATAATTATAAAAAAGAATTTCCCGGCATACAGCGCTATATGGATGATACCATCAATTTTGCAAGAGAACATGGATATGTCCAAACGATCATGGGAAGAAAAAGATGGCTGCGGGATATTAACTCGGCCAATTTCACCGTGCGTGGATTTGCCGAGCGCAATGCGATCAACTCCCCGATCCAGGGAACGGCCGCCGATATGATAAAGCTGGCGATGCAAAAAGTGCACGCGGCTATGAAAAAAGAAAAAATGCAGAGCAAGATGTTGTTGCAGGTACACGATGAGCTGGTATTTGATGCATTAAAATCTGAAGTAAAAGAGCTCAAACCATTGATTATCGAATCTATGCAATCAGCCATGCCCTTGCCCCATGATGTTCCGGTGATAGCAGAATGCGGACAGGGAATTAACTGGCTGGAGGCTCATTAGAGATACCTTTCATCCGCCTTATTTTGTAGTTCGTCGGATAAAATTCTTTTTCGTTGGCCGGATATTTGCTTTTACCTACCTTTCTTATCCAAAAATCAAAACTTGCCTTTTTATGAAACAAAAACTATTAGCGATTACCGCGGCAACGTTTTTATTGGTTGCCTGTAATAACGAAGAAAAAACTTCAGAATCATCTACTAAAGATTCCACTGGTGCCAAAACGGAAAAAACAGATGATTCCCAAAAAGAACAAGCATGGATTCCTATCGATTCTGCACAAGCCATGAACGCTATGATGGCAGCCGGCACATTGGGAGAACCTCATAAGATGATGGCTAAATCCAATGGTACATGGAATGCAGAAATGACCATGTGGGAAAAAACCGGTGGAAATCCAAGCACCATGAAGGGTACCCTCGTCACTACTTCAATCCTGGATGGACATTACCAACAATCAACTTTTTCTGGTGATTGGATGGGCATGCCTTTTAAAGGTATCTCCACGATGGGGTATGATAATGTTACCAAGGAATATGTTTCAACCTGGGTTGAAAACATGAGCACCGGTATCATGACCATGAAAGGATCCTGGGACAATGCTACCAACTCACTCACTATGACCGGCAAACAAAAGAACCCGGCCAATGGATTAGAATGTAACATGAGAGAAGTGTACAAGATCGTTGATGACAACAATCATGTCATGGAAATGTACGGCCCTGATCCGCAGACAGGAAAAGAATACAAAATGATGGAAATGAAATACACGCGCAAGAAATAATTTGAAGCTATTTAAAAAGAGGCTGTCTTATTAAGATAGCCTCTTTTTATTTATAGATTACTTATAATTATGAAACATTCCCGCACTATTCAACAATAGGTTATTCTTTCTTTGGTTTTTTTACGCCCCAGACAGTCACACTTCTTTCCGCGGCAAGCGAATCGGTATTATAGCCGGAATAATATTCAGCTCCGCCACCATATGTTATCAGAACGGTGCTGTCAAGGTGGCCATTAAATGCTTTGTCATTTTTTAGGCCGTTAATATAACCCTTGATTTTCACTGCCCTTGCATAGGCCAAAGAAAGATTATCTCCGAATTTTTCTTTAGCTTTTCCAATCAATTGCTGCTTGTCCACTCCTCCAAAAATATGCAGTGAATAAAAATCATCTCTTTCAAGAGAATCTTTTAACGCTATCCACAAGCTGTCTTTTAAGCGGGGCGGAAAAGTATCGTAGCCTTCCTCAAAAGAGCTGAGCTTAATAATTTTTGAAAAATTAGCACCATATACCCCGCTTCCTTTACAGTCACAATTACACTCTATTTTTTGATCTGGCTTAGTTCTCGCAAAATCGAAAATATCAAACAATGCGACAATAATACAGGCAAGACCAGCAAGATAACAGATTAGGGAAATCACACTTCTCCGACTGTTAACTTTTGTAATACCAAATAAATTTATTAGTAAATATCTCTCATTTGAGTCCTGGATTAACAAGCCAATACCGATTAAAAGGAGACCTGTGACAAATAAAGTATACCGAGTAAACTCAATCTCAGGTTCTACCTTTAGTTCGTTCTTAATATCTACCTTAAAAGCTTCCAGTTTGGCATCAATATTTAACTCCTGCCGCCTAAGAAGAATTGATATGTTTTGGAGAGTTAGTGCACTGTCAAACTTATCTAAGATAGTGTCAGGCTTATGATCTTGTATTGGTGCTGGAATTATTTTATCAATACGCCGACCGAGTTCATCTTGTTTTCTTCCGAGGGAATTCAATTGAAAAGCGGCATAAACTGTAAGTGCAAGTACCGCAATAAGCATGGCAAACCTCACAACCCGCTTCTCCGATATCGTCTCCGCCTTCCAGCGTAGTTTTCTGAAAAATTTATGCCTGGCAATAAGTACAAGAGCGGCAATAATTGCAAATATGACAAGGATCTGTATCATTTGCTTTTTTTTAGTTCAAAGTGTAGCTCACAGGGTGCAAACAACCATTGCACAATAGACGATCAAAGGAGGTTTCCCTATTTTCAGTTAATCTTGCTAACCGATTAACTGCGGAGGATCTCTTTTTATTACTACACCGGAATTCGCAAACGCATCCATGACGAGATCAGGCCTCGATTCTCGACGCAGCGTTCCTGTTGTCGTCATAACAAATAGCATCCACGCATGGTCTATATTAGGTTGGAAATTATTTCCTGGAAGAACCAGTAAAGCCGGTTGCTGGTTTTTTAGCCGAAATGGTCTTTTTTGTTGGCTAATCTTTGTAAACGAAAAAAGCTGTTTTTTCTCAAGAACATAGATAGAATATGATCGGTTCTCAAGTGTGTTTATTTGTTGGGCTGGTAGTAGAGTTTCTTCAGAGTTCCCTGATGATTGAGTATCCTGGCAGGATAGCAGGCAGG
>DASSFT010000175.1:0-2701 GCA_035694045.1 Chitinophagaceae bacterium | reverse complement strand
AGGTCACGTTGCGCCTGGTGTATTACCTGGCATTGATCGCCTCCATCGCATTGACCTCTTTTTGCGTGATCAATCCTTCGGGTGTATTATTTATCTGTTCGGTTATATCACTGCTTTTATTAATTACTGATATAGCGCTTTCATTGAAAGGAAATGTGCCTCTCAACAAAGCCATCAATTCATGGACGGCCTCGGACTATCCTTCCAACTGGAAAGAATACCGTTCTAAATGGTTTTGTGTGTACAATATCAGGCAGGCTGCCAATATCACAGGCTTTATCAGCCTGCTGGCAGGACTAATATTCGGATTTTATTAGAAACAAAGAAACAAGCCTGCAAATAGCAGGCAATATTTTAAAAACCTCAAATATGAAAAGAATCATTTTATTTTTTGTTGCTGTAGCCGGCGCAATATCTTTTGCCCTGACTGCCTGCACAAGCGCTTCGGCCGATGCCGGGGAAGTGGTGATCACGAAGGACAGCATGATCAGGCGCGGGAGTTATTTGGTTAACGCCATTGGTTGTGATGATTGTCATTCCCAAAAAATATTTACCGACCACGGCTTTGAAATCGACATGGAACATCGTTTCAGCGGTTATATGGGCGAAAGAACCAAACTGGGTAAACCCAATACCAGTGTCACGAAAGATGGCTACATGTTATTTGCACTGGATCTTACTTCCGCAGTAGGTCCCTGGGGACAATCTTACGCTGCCAATATCAGTTCTGACGCAACCGGCATTGGCAACTGGACAGAAGAGCAGTTCTTAAGAGCATTGCGTGAAGGAAAATCAAAAGGGCTGAAAGAAGGCCGGCCGTTGCTACCACCTATGCCCTGGTTTGTTTACAGGAATATGAGCGATCTCGATCTGAAATCAATCTTCGCTTACCTGCAAACATCAAAACCGATCGAAAACCGCGTACCGGGCCCTAAATCACCAAAAGAGTTGCAATAAGTCGTTAACCTGTAAAATCGTTGAGCTATGTTACACATATTCATGATACCGCTTGCAGCCCTCTACCGGGCCGCATCATACCGTGGGGTCAACGCCCCGCAAAGCGAAATGCTGAGTTGCAGGATCTATATCTTCAACATCGATCCCAAAATAATAGCATTGAATTGATAAGTTTGCATAGCCAATGCAGATAAACCGACTGATACTACAAACATCAGCACTGAAGCCACTTACTGACTTTTATATAAAGCTGATGGAATTGCCGGGGTCAACTACCGGTAAGAATGTAACAACAATTAAAATCGGCAGTACGGAGCTTGAATTTCAGCAGGCAACCACTGCCGATCCTTTTTATCATTTCGCCATAAATATTCCGGCTAATAAAATCGAGGAAGCGAAGAAATGGTTGATCGAGCGGGTCGAATTAATATGGATCGACCAGTACAAAAGCGATATCGCCGATTTTGTAAACTGGCATGCCAAATCGGTTTACTTCTATGACCCCGCTGGGAATATCCTGGAACTGATCGCACGTTTCGATCTGCACAACTCAACACCAGGATCTTTTTCCTCGAAACAATTTTTATCAGTTAGTGAAATGGGACTTGTCTTTAGAGAAGATGAACTGGACAAGTGCACAGGCGATCTGTTAAATCAATACCAACTACCGTATTTTGATAAACAACCGCCGTTGCCACAATTCAGAGCCGTCGGCGACGATGAAGGTTTATTTATTATCGTTCCCGAAAAAAGGAACTGGTTCCCGACCTCTGTCCCTTCAGGTATATTTCCAATGAAAATTGAATTTGAAAACAAAGGCAGGAAATCCACATTGGCCTTTCATTGAAAGTCACGGATCCTTTAAAGATTATTTTTCACGTGGTGCCTGTCCAGGATCTCCTTTAGCCCGGTAATGTCTCCCTCCCAAACATCCCTTAGAGGAATGACATTAGCAGTGTAACGGCTTTGCCATATCAAAAGCCATTTTTTTGTTTTTGTGACCTTATAAATTTTATCCCAGGTCAGCTTCGACGAGAAGGAATCCCCTTTTACTTCAAGATAAGTATCACCAAAATTGTATTCAATGGTCTCTTTTAGCCGGGAATTTGACCTATAGTTCAGTATCGATCCCACGAGTGTAAACAGTGACAAGAATGCCAGCATTAGGAGCGGCCATGCAATAGTGTCCAGGTGAAAGCTTTTTCCGTAACTGACCTGCATATAGATGGAGTAGATCATTAGAAGCAGCACTATCCCTAAAGCTATTTTTAGCGTGATTTTCTTCCACATCAGCACAAAATTTACATTGATAAAATCGCGCTGGGTAAGGTTAGTCTTGATTTGCATAAGCGGCTAACTATTTGTTATAGCGGGGTTGATACAATTGTATGGTAAAATCACCGGGCACATGGAAATGAGTTACCAGGCCATAGCCATGGTCCTCAATCTCACTGCTGAACTCCACTCCTTTTGCCTTCAGCTCTTCTACCGTTTGCCTGATATCATCGCAATAAAACGAAATATTAGCAGTACCCGACCTGCCTTCTTCGCTCTCGTCGGAAGGATGGCAGCCCATATCTGCCTCCGGCAAATCGAAGATCAGCCATCCATGGCCTATATCATTTGCTTTTAAACCCAATTTGTCACGCAGAAAATTCCTGAGGCCCGCTGCATCAGAACTGTAGAACATGGTATGAACGCCCTTTATCATAATTAACTGGTTTAAATAAAATATTTTTTATTG
>DASSFT010000174.1:0-9355 GCA_035694045.1 Chitinophagaceae bacterium | reverse complement strand
TGTTGTCCATATCATCGAGGCCATACTCATCCACGTTTAATGCTTTTAAGGCATGTTGCGTGATACCGATATCAATTTCCCCGTCGTTCAATACCTGTGCAAAATCTCTTACTCTTCGTAACAACCCATTGGCGATCCTCGGCGTTCCCCGGCTTCTCCTGCCTATCTCTCCAATCGCCTCTTTGGAGATTGCCACATTCAGTATAGATGCTGATCGTTGAATGATTGTATTCAACACCGGCGATGTATAATATTCAAGTCTTGATTTAATGCCAAATCGGGACAGCAGTGGCGCGGTCAACAAGCCGCTCCTCGTAGTAGCACCGATCAGTGTAAAAGGGTTGAGCGTGATCTGCACACTTCTTGCGTTCGGACCGCTATCGATCATGATATCTATCCGGTAGTCTTCCATCGCTGCATAGAGATATTCTTCTACCACGGTACTTAGCCGGTGTATTTCATCGATGAATAAAACATCGTTGGGTTCGAGGTTAGTGAGCAGTCCTGCCAGGTCGCCGGGCTTTTCAATCACCGGTCCGGATGTTTCTTTGATATTAACGCCCAATTCATTGGCTACAATCCGGGATAATGTTGTTTTACCCAACCCTGGCGGGCCATGAAATAAAACATGATCCAATGCTTCTCCGCGGATTTTCGCTGCCTTGATAAATATTTTCAGGTTTTCGATGATCTGCTCCTGTCCCGCAAACTCCCTGATCTGCGAGGGGCGAATATTGTTTTCAAATTCTTTATCAGCTGCGGTCAAACTGTTTTTTTCTTTATTCAAATTGGGGTTGTTCATGAACTTTTTCCTGTAATATTTGTAAAGCTAATCATAAAAACTTTCTGTTATGAAAATCGGAGTTATCGGTTCCGGGCCAGTTGGCCAGGTTTTGTCAATCGGTTTTTTAAACGAAAATCATGAAGTAATGCTGGGCAGCCGCAACAGCTCCAAGCCGGAGTTGGTTCAATGGCAGGGAAGCAATCCATCTGGTAAAATAGGTAGCTTCAGGGAAGCAGCGGAGTTTGGCGACCTGCTTGTGCTGGCCACCGGCGGAGCCGTGGCTAAAGAAGCTCTCGACCTGGCCGGTAAGGCAAATCTTCGCGGTAAAGTAATCATAGATGTTACCAATCCGATCGACAAAGCGCCACCTCAAAATGGCGTGCTGAGATATTTTACGAAAGCGAATGACTCGCTGATGGAAGAGCTCCAGCGCTTTGTTCCTGAAGCAAAATTTGTAAAAGCATTCAACAGTGTTGGCAATACCCTGATGTATAAACCCGACCTGAAAGGGATTGTTCCAACCATGTTTATCTGTGGTAATGATGATGCAGCCAAGAAAACTGTCACGGACATTCTCACTTCCTTTGGTTGGGAGACAGAAGATATGGGGAAGGTGGAAGGAGCACGGGCCATTGAACCGCTTTGCATGCTTTGGTGTATCCCCGGCTTCCTGCGCAATCAATGGTCGCACGCATTCAAACTTTTGAGATAGGATCGCGGATTATTATGATTGATATGATTTACGCTGATCTTAATTTATCATGATCGTCATGAGTGTCTGCGTTCTTCCTATAGATCGCGGATTATTATGATTGATAAGATTGACGCTGATAGCTATCAGAGGCCTCACTCACCATTCACAACTGACGACTCACGGTTAACTTAAATTATCATAATCACCATGAGAATCTGCGTTATTACTGTAATTAGAACGCGGATTATTATGATTGATATGATTTACGCTGATCATAATTTATCCCATTATCATGACAATCTGCGTTCTTACTCCAGCTAGAACGCGGATAAATATGGTCGTCAAGATTTTCACTGATCATAATTTATCATGATCGTCATGAGTATCTGCGTTCTTACTTACTTAAATAGATGATTTTCCCTTCCCTGGCGGACCGTTTAGCTGCATCCAGTATTTCCACGACGATCATATTATTTTCCAAAGACGATAGGTCCGTCGGCTTTACAACGATCTCTCCCCGGACCACTGCCGCGAAATAAGCAAAAGGATCCTGGTAGGGTTTGGATGGCGGAGGAACGGTTTGATACTCCTCCTTTTTTTCAGGAGCTGTTCTTGTTTTTAGTCCATTGCGGTCAGCGATCATATAGCCATGCTGACCATAGATCTCAATATCCTTTCTTCCAACAGGCCAGTTCCAGGATGCCTGGATAATTCCCTGTGCCTTTGGATAAGTAACCACGATTGTTGCCTCATCATCTACCCTTGGGTAAATAGCAGGTTTGATCTGCTGCATCACTGCAAAAATCGAGGTTGGCTTCTCCCCTTTCATTAACCAGGTAATTAAGTTGGCGCCGTAACATCCGAAATCGATAACTGCCCCGCCTCCATTTTTTACAGGATCGGTCAACCATTCAAAAAACTCGTTACTTACACCGATTTCTTTTGGTCCCTGGTGACCGTCATGAACAACGATCTTGCGGAGGTCACCGATAGAGTCAATCATTTCGATTGCCTTGTGGTGACTCCCGTACCAGGTAGTTTCATAATTAGTCAGTAAATGAATACCATATTTAGTAGCGAGCGCCTGCATCTGTTTTGCATGATCAAGGCTTACGGCAAGGGGTTTCTCTACCATCACGTGGATCTTGCGGGGAGCACACATCCTGACAACTTCAAGATGCTCGTATATGCTGTTAAATGCCGCAACAGCTTCGGGCCTGGCCTTATCCAGCATTTCCTGCAATGATGAGTACAACAATGAAGCAGGCAGGTTATATTTTTTGAGATAGCGTTCTCCCAGTTCACGGTTGGGTTCCGCAATCCCGACAATTTCAATATCACCATCCTTAGCCCTGTTCAGGATCCAACCCACGTGGTCATGCGTGAGCCCAGCTACCCCAATCCGTAAAGGCTTTGGGGATTGACCGGCAGAAGATAATGCCAACGAAAAAAACAGCATGGATAAAACTAAATTGTGCAGCATGAGAAATGATTGAAGAGTAAAGGTGATACAAATGTAAAGGGATATTGCGGGATACTGGATGCTGGATGCTAGATGCTGGATGCTGGATGCATCCTACATGTTAATAAGCATCGGGTTGGTAGTCGATGGTCTTTAGTCGATAGTAATAGTACAGAGCAGCGAATGGGATGCTGGATGCGAGATGCTGGATGGTCGTAAATTAGCATATGGATTATAATGAATTCCACCAGTCTTTGTCTTCGGCTGCTCCGCCAGCAAGTTTGTCTCCCTATCTTCTTTCACTTTGGTACGATGCAAACGGCGATTGGGAACGATCACATACAATTATCCAGGAAATAAACAATGATACGGCATCGTGGATACACGCCTATCTTCACCGGAAGGAAGGCGATACGGCCAATGCTGACTATTGGTATCATCGTGCGGGCAAAAGAAGACCTGCTTTAAGCCTGCAGCAGGAATGGGAGGAAATAGTCGGGTCCTTGCTTTGATCAGCGAAACCCATCACATTATCGTTTTGCATATTTCATCATCCCAAGTATAAGGTCCGGGTCAGGAGAATTTGCCAGGTATTTTTCTTTCTCCGAATACTTGCATACTCCGGGATAGTCGCCACTCCAGTCTCCGAGATCCCGGATGATCTGGAAATGCAGGTGGGGAGGCCAGTGCCCATTCTCCATGGGTATTCCGAATTCAGCGAACCTGTCGTCCTTTTCGATCCTTTCACCTTCATGCCGGTTCCGGATTGAATTCAAACTCAGGTGACCATACAATGTATAAAATGTCACTCCATCCAACTGGTGGGTGAGAATGATTGTCGCACCATAATCACCAGGCTGATCATTAAAAGCAAAACTGTGAACGATGGCATCCAGTGGAGCAATGACGACGGTGTTGGGTTTACCCCAAATGTCTATGCCAAGGTGCAGTCGCCGGGGTTCTTCTCCGGGCTGCTTTCCATCAAATACTTTACTCTTGCTGTACACTTCCCTGTATTCGGCATAACCTCCTATACCGTATCGCGCTTTTTCTTTTTCAAGTTTGGCTGTTATATAAGCAGTAAATGAACGGGTATCAGTAAGTATCTCATCAGCCAGTTCCTGGTTGTCTTTTGTAAAATCCATCAGTAGCAGGTTATCCTTTGCGGGATCAAAGAGGACCGGTCTTTGAAACGATGCCTGGTGTTTGCTCAATATTGAAATGAGATCATTCATTGTTATAAAGGTAACCGATAGAGATTTAGATAAAAAAACCGTCCCACCTAAGGCGGGACGGCACAAACATTATTCCGTTTTAGTTTTTATCGATTTATTCTATACCGATCACTACTTTAAATGTCTTTTCTGCTGTTCTTACTCCTCCGTCATAGTAGAATTTAACCATATACACTCCACCTGACAGTGTGCTCAGATCTATCGGTACTACACGACCCCAGGCCAAACCACCCAATTGCTGTGTCCTTACCAACTGTCCGTTGTTGGTATACACTTTCATCACCAGGTTATTGTATAGCACACTGTTGATCCTAAGGTTAAACCGGCCTGTATTCGGGTTCGGGTATAATATCAGCGCATTGTCTCTCAGCAGGATCATTCTTTCCGGACAATCCTTCACTGCTATCTTCCTTGTCGCTGTCGTTGTACAACCTGCAGGACTTGTATAGGTATAGGTAAGTGTATACGTTCCTACTGCTGTTGATGGCGGGATAAAGTTATTGCCAGATACTCCCGCTCCACTCCATGAACCACCAACAGGAGTTGCACTCAACGCGATTATCGGGTCACTGATACAAACCGTATCGGGTATGCTTCCCACGGCTATTACCGGGTAAGGGTTCACTGTCACTGTGGTGCTGGCTGATGAAGTACATCCTGCAGTTGTTGTTGCTGTAACAGTATAGGTAGTCGTACCTGCAGGGTTTGCATACAATGAAAAGGCATTTCCACCTGTATAAGCTGTGGTAGCTGCAGCATTAGTGAATAATCCTGTTGCAGGTGTCCACGTGATCGTGGGTGTCAAGACCTGGTAAATGATCGTGATTGTCCATGATGTTAATGTACCGGCGTCGAAACCAACTCCATCGGCCATGGCTAATGTCCATGAACCATTCGGTATGGAATAGAGATCAGTCCAGGCAGTTGCATCAGAAGGATAGCCCGAAGGATTTTGTATACCTGTGAAACCAAACGTACCATTATTTATCAAATCAGCTTTGAATGTGCCTGTGCGAGGAGCAACTCCTGCGCTCAGCGGTGTAACACCGGCCGAGCTGATCACCGTGTTGACGAAATTATTTCCTGGCACATCAGAACCACCAATATACTTATCCAGGTTAAGGATACGTCCGTTGGGCGCTTTTAAGTTAAAGATCATATCGCCGACCCAGGTATGAGTCATGTTGATCGTTACGCTCACTCCTGTGATAGTAGCATTGGCAGGGATACCAGCTACAGCTTGTGTATGTGTTGCTCCTGCAGCACTACCGTCCGGTACTGGCACCGAGATCGGTCCTGATGCCACAGACACCGTTACCGGTGGCGGTGGTGGTTGGAACTGGGTACTCAATTGAACAGGGGTGCCCACGCAGATCGACGGGTTGGGCGGAGTTATTACCGGAACTGGCGGATTGGAATTTACAACCAACGTCATCGTATATGCATCGTTGGTTGTTTCCGGGTCGTTGGATGCCGGTGTGGTGGCAGTAGCTACCGTTATATTATATGCGCCACCCGTAGAGAAGTTGAAAGCCGGGCTCAGGTAAATAGTTACCGATGCACCAGGTGCCAGCGTTCCGGTATTGAGTGTTGCCGTTAAAGTTCCTGTCGCTGCACCTGTGATGGTGGCAGTTACCGTCACTGGATAAGTAGCAAAGTTTAATGTCGTCGTATTATAGTTCCTGACCGTTGCCTGCATGAACACATTATTCGTTGGGCAGTTTATAGATGGCAGGGTCACCGAAGAAACACCTACATCGACTAGTGGGGCTAGTTTTACACTTATATCATCTACCAGTATACCAAACTCGTCTCCATCCGACATGGCATGGAAACCGATATAGAATACACCTGTCGATGTTGGCGTAAAGTCTACTATCACCGAGTCGTAGGCGTTGGCATATACACTATGGATGGCGCTATTGGTAAACAATGTCCCGGCCGTCATATCCGGTGCATAGGCTCTTGATCCATATTTGACTTCCATTTTTTCGGGGAAGTTTACACCATCGAGTGCCTTGTAGAAGAACTTGAGACGGTAATTTGTTCCTGCAGTGAGATTAAGTCCTTGTGTATAGAACCAGTCATCGCCACCGCGGCTGAGATCATTGAAATCATAAAAGTACAAAAGGGCCCTGGTTGGAGAAACGTAAGTTAGCGGGTTACCGTCTGTATAGGTTTCCCAGGCGCCACCGCCGGTACCCAACCAGAAGGAACCTGAATTACCGTTCACATCCTGCTTGCTTGTACAGGTAGGCATACCTGGAACAGTTGCCGATTCAAAATTCTGAACATATGGAATATTGGTTGCCGGGCATAGAGTAGTCGCTGTAGCTTTAATATTTGTGCTATAGTCGACTCCTGGTGTACATACCTGTCTTACATAAAAATCATAAGTCGTGCTGGGGTTAAGCGGACCTATAGTAACAGGCGATGAACTGGCTGGTACAATCGTACCTCCACCTGCAGTTGCGCCGGTACCCGGGGTAAAATTCGGAGGCCCATATTCAACAATAAAGGAAGAACCCGGAGAAGAGAAACTCACTATCACTTGTGTTGGTGACACTCCAATCGCCTGCACATTGTTTGGAGGCAGGCATGACACGATCGCGATGTTGTCCAGGTATAAGTTGTTTCCAAATGCGGAAACGGCTTTAAACAAGAGTCGGTTTGTTCCTGCCGGTAAAATGACGGCCTTATTAGCCCATTGCGAAGCTGTGGGTGTGAATGGTGCGAACACGCCTCCGCCTGTATTCAGTGGACCACCGCCACCACCTGCATAGGTTGTCAGGAACTGGTAGCTTCCTCCTCCGTTTGTGGAATACATGATGCGGAGAGAATCAACCTCTCCAAAGAATGTGGCATATGCGTGATCGAATGTAAGTCCGTAACCAGCTGGTGTTGGTGCGAACAACGGCGAAATAAAATCAAGTTGTGTTCCTGCCGCTGCGGTAAAGAAATCAAATTTGGCAGAACCCAATCCCAGACCATATGCACTGGCCGGTTGACCCGTAATAAACGTTGCATTATTTCTCAGCCAGCAGTTAGGCGGGAATGTAGTTGCATATGTCGAGAAATTCTCAGCGAAAGGAATACCGATCGGGTTACACGGTGTAGTGAACGCGTACGGTCCAACCCATGTGCTGAAATCTGATCCGCCACAATCGGAGCGGACATAGAGATTATAGGCTGTAAATGGTGTAAGACCGGTTACGTTGGCTGAAGTACCAGCTACTGTTCCGCTGGCTACGAGTCCTGTCGGTCCACTGCCGGGTGCTCCAGATGTCCTGACTTCCCATTGATATCCACCAGAAGGATTGGAAGTTGAAGCAGTCCAGGTTGCTGTTGCAGTTGTGGGCGAAATAGCGCTAAGTCCGAGGCCCGATGGCGGAACGCATGAAGTAATGATGATATTATCCAGGTAAAGATTGTTACCAAATGCCGAAGCACCCCTGAACAAAAGCTTATTGGTACCTGCGGGCAATGCAATGATTTTTGTAGCCCATTGTGTAGCAGTAGGTGTAAACGCTCCAAATGTCGCACCACCCGTGTTCAAAGGTCCATTCGTACCGCCATCATAAGTAATCAGGTTGGTATAGTTAACACCCCCGTCTGTTGAATATAAAATACGGAGCTGGTCATTTTCTCCTGCGAAAGTCGCATACGCATGATCAAACACCAGGAAGTAACTACCAGAAACAGCGTTGAATGGAAGGCTGATCAGGTCGAGGTTAGTGCCTGCCGATGCAGTATAGAAATCAAATTTTGCAGATCCTGAGCCGACCCCATATGAGCTGGCTGCATTACGGGTCAGGAGTGTTAAGTTATTCCTGGTCCAACAAACAGGTGGGAAGGTTGCTGACGTAAAGTTTTCGAGGATCGGCAATGGAGATGGGTTACACGGTGTCGTAAAACTGACTGGCGAGGTCCAGACACTTATATCACCACCACCGCAATCAGAACGCACATAAAAGCTATAAGTTGTATTAGCAGTTAGACCGGTAACGTTGGCTGTCGTCAAAGCCGTAGTACCACTTGCAGCAAGACCTGCTGGCCCGCTTCCGGGTGCGCCGGAAGTACGAACCTCCCATGCATAACCGCCGGAAGGATTGGACGAAGAGGCAGTCCAGTTGAGAGTAGCTGTAGTTGTGGTTGGAGCAACAGCAGTCAGACCCGTTGGAGGAACGCAGGAAGTCAGGATGATATTATCTACATAGAGATTGCTTCCAAAAGCTGAAAGACCTCTGAATGTTACCTTGTTTGTCCCGGCAGGCAATGCAATAACCTTCGTCGCCCATTGAGTTGCCGTGGGAACAAAAGAATTGAATGAGGCACCGCCAAACGTGTTTAAAGGACCACTGGTGCCACCCAGATAAGTGATCAGCGTGCTATAGCTTGTTCCACCATTGGTAGAATAAAGTATTTGTAATTGATCGACCTCGTTGAAGAAGGTCGCATATGCATGATCGAAGACGAGGAAGTAATTGGACCCTACTGCTGTGAACGTCGGCGTTACCAGGTCAAGTTGTGTGCCGGCTGCAGCATTATAGAAATCAAACCTCGCAGACCCGGCGCCTACACCATAACCGCTGACGGCCTGTCCAAACAGGTAGGTAGTATTATTGATCGACCAGCACGGCGGCGGGAATGTAGTTGCATAAGCGGCGAAGTTTTCTGCCAACGGTAACGCTGTTATAAGAGTCGTCACCTGTAAGGTCGTTGAAAAAGCATCCGTTGCGCTACATGTCATTCGCCTGCGGAAATAAGTGGTCGCAGATATATTTGCAATGTAAGTCTGATTGGTATTTACTCCGGGTGCAGGATTCCAGATAACTCCATCGCTGGACACCTGCCATTGGAAGGTCAGACCAGTTCCGATGCTGGCGCCCGTAACGGATAAATTGAAGTTACCTCCTGAACAGAAGCTGGAAGGCCCCTGGGTTGTACCGCCATTCAATGAACCGGGCACGCAGGGCGTTGCCGGCAACCACGTAAACGTCAACCCTGAAGACGGCATTATTGTATTTGTCGTGGTACAGCTGGCATTATTAACAGCTCCGGCAGTTGTAGCCGACCAGTCGGTAGTAGTGGTCCTGTTGTTATAGTCTGCATTTGATGCTCCTCTCAAACCAACCTGGCCGGTCAGGGATAAGGTGCTTGTTGCAGTATTTGTTCCGTAT
>DASSFT010000173.1:0-4005 GCA_035694045.1 Chitinophagaceae bacterium | reverse complement strand
AATGGCCAGCGGCACAGACCTCGAAAAGATGACGCTGGAGGAGATGGACGCCATCTGGAACAGCATTAAACGACAGGGGTAATAGTGAAGCCACTTTTACATACTAGTTCCATCGGAAAATACACCTTGCTTTTAGGGGCTATAATTCTTTTTGCCCTTTCCTTTATCTTCAATACGATCTATACCGACAAGTCGGCCATTATCGCCGAGAAAAGAAATGCGGAAAACTATTTATACCGCCTGGAAAATGATTTTAGCGCATTCCTTTCGGATTCTTCTCTTATCATCAAACTAATTCAGAACAGGGAATCAGAGGCAGAGTTTAATGCTGTGATCGGCAAAAAGTATGGCATCTTTCTCTATACCGTTAATAATACAGGGGGCCTCTCTTTAAATTTCTGGAGCAGCCAGTTGGCCTTACCTCCACCTGAAACGTATCCTCTCGGTGATTTTGAAGAGTACATGCGTTTACAAAACGGGCACTATCTCGTTGTCAAACGCTCCTCGCAGGTGGGGGAGCATACCGTTGTAGCTTATGCACTGATTCCTATCAAATCGCAATATTTCCTGGATACAGACCTGCTTGCAGGAGAATTTTTTTTTAGCAGCACTGCCGATAAGCGGGTTGTGATCGCTGAGAATAGAACGACCCCGTACCCGGTAAAATCCAGTTCGGGAAAAACGCTTTTTTACATTGATAAATTGACCTCTGGTGCTGTGCCATACAATAGCACGCTTACACTGCTGTTAAGGCTGGGAGCTGTTGTATTCCTCTTGCTGTTCATTCACCTGCTTGCCGAATCACTGGCCCGCCGAAAAAAAATATGGACGGCGATCGCGTTTTTGGGGATCATGCTTTTTATTATACGGGTGATCACTTACGTTTTCCCCGCTTTATTGAATCTTCGGCAGTTCGACCTTTTTGACCCAATGGTATATGGCGCCAACGTGGTGCAGCGCTCATTGGGAGACTTGCTATTCAACTCCGTTTTCTTTTGCTGGTTCGTGTTGTTTGCCTGGTCAAAAGTGCAGCATATTGAAATAATCGGCAACACGTTACCACTCTGGTTGCGATGGATCGCCGGTATAGTGTCCTTATGTCTTCTCATTTATTCCACATTTATTCTTTCTTCGGTGATACGAAGTATTGTAGCCGACTCCAAAATATCCTTCGACGTTACAGATTTCTTCAGTTTGGATATTTATACTGCGGTTGGATTTATCGTGCTGGCCACAATTTCTCTTTCGTATTATTATTTTACTCAATTGTTGTTCCGGGTCATCTTCCCGCTGTTTAAAGAAAATACATGGCCTATTTATTTCGCCATCGGTTTTGCAGGGCTGGTCTACCTTACTGTGCGTTCGGGAGATCCGACAGTTCTTTTTTATATCCCGGTTCTCGGCTGGCTGCTTTTATACACCTGGTTAGTGAACCGGCGCGGGCTAATACTCTATAATTTCAGGATCAATATAGCGGGTATACTTTTCTGGATCTTTGTTTTTTCCGTTTCCATTTCAGCTATTATGCTTGCCGAGAGCCGCCAGGCCGAATGGGAGAAGCGAAAGATCTTTGCCGCGAAATTTGCAGATCAAACCGATCCCACCAGTGAAAGAGAGCTGAGCATTGCAAATGCCTATATCGATAGCGATTTCCTGAATAGCAATTTTTACCGCTTCCGCAATAGTGCCACGGGAAAATTTTTGAGGGATAGCATTATAAGCCATAGTTATAAAGGCTATATCGATAAATACGATACCAGGCTCTATGCATATGATTCGTCGGGTAAGGCCTTATTCAACGAGGACCCGGAATCTTTCGAAGCGCTTAATTCGATCGTGACCATGCGTTCCAAAAATACCGGGACGCTTGATCTTTATTATTATGAAACCTCGTTTGATAAGTTTACCTATATCACAAAGAAACAGGTAACAGACAGTTCCGGTCGTTCCAAAGGTTATTTCTTTATTGTTTCGAATCCCAAAAAGTATAGCGGCGATGCATTGTTTCCTGTTCTCTTCAAGGAATACCAGGAGAATGGTGTCGAAAACTCACCGATCTATTCCTACGCGGTTTATAGCCACAGGCGATTGATTTCCCATTCCAACAAATATCCTTTTTCCACCATGCTTACGAGCGAGGAACTGCCCAAGAAGGAGTTTGAAAGGGTCAATCATGGTGAATACGATGAACTTTGGTACCGGGCCGCCAATGAAAAAGTAGTTGTAATAGCCCGTAAACGCGATACGCTGATCGAGTCAATTACACTGTTTTCGTGGCTCTTTTGTTCATTCCTTTTCCTGATCACACTGGTTCAGCTGATCTCCGTCATTCTTAAAACTGGTTACAACTGGAAGGGTTTCCGCAAGCTGATGGAGACCAATATCCGGACACAGGTACACAATACGATCATTTTTATCAGCATCTTTTCTTTTTTCATCATCGGTATCGCGACCATTTCATTTTTTATCAACCGGTATAATCGCACTAACCGGGATAAACTGAGCCGCACCATCAATATTATGCTCAACGAAATGCAGAAGAAGATCGGTGAACATAAGACATTTGATGATGTCCTGACGATATACGATTCTGTATCCAACCAGGGCCTCCAGCAGTTGGTCAACGAAGTTTCTGACATCCACGGTGTAGATGTCAACGTGTATGATCTGCATGGTGATCTCAAGGTATCTTCCGAACCCACAGTTTACAAACGGGGGATACTGAGTGAAAAACTGGAGCCGGTAGCTTTCTACCATTTAAGCCGGTTGAACCAGGTGGAATGGGTACAGAAAGAAAATATTGGCGATTTTTCTTACCTGAGCATCTATGCTCCCGTGCGAGAGGCCGGTAGTGGAGATGTTTACGCCTACCTGGGCATTCCTTATTTTTCATCGCAACAGGAATTGCTGCAAGAGATATCCAATTTCATTGTGACAGTTATCAATCTTAACGCTTTTATCTTTTTAATTGCGGGCCTGATCGCTTTATTTATTACAAACAGGATCACCCGCTCGTTTTCGGTTATCAGCGATAAGATGAGAGAGGTAAACCTGGGAAGCCTGAATGAAGAGATTGTATGGAACCGGAACGATGAGATTGGCGGTTTGGTAACGGAATATAATAAGATGGTGGCTAAATTGGGAGAAAGCGCAGCGCTACTCGCCAAAACAGAGAGGGAAGGGGCATGGAGAGAGATGGCCAGGCAGGTAGCCCACGAGATCAAAAATCCGCTTACTCCCATGAAGCTGAGCATTCAATATCTCCAGAAATCTATTGATAATAACCAGCCTAATGTAAAAGAGCTTTCGGCCAATGTGGCCAATACACTGGTTGAACAGATAGATCATTTATCCAAGATTGCCGCTGATTTTTCACAATTCGCCAATATTGGCAACATCAATGTCGAGAAATTTGATTTGCACGAAGTGCTCCGCTCGCTTAAAGAGTTATACCAGCCGGATGAGAATGTCGATTTTGTATGGAAACCTGTACACCACCCGGTAGTGGTTGAAGCCGACAAAACCCAGATGAATCGTTTATTCACCAATCTTTTTACCAACGCTATTGAAGCCTGTGATGGTAGGTGCCAGCTGGAAGTAAAAGAGGAATTATTTAATGGAGCTATCCGGGTAAACATTAAGGATAATGGCGAAGGTATAGCGCCTGAAATGCAATCGCGCATTTTCATTCCAAACTTTACCACGAAATCTTCAGGAACTGGCCTGGGACTGGCAATGTGTAAGGGAATTATTGAGCAGGCAAAAGGAAGGATCTGGTTTGAAACTGTCGAAGGACATGGAACTACTTTTCATGTGGAGTTACCGCTGGCGAATTGAGCTGGATGCTAGATGCTTGATGCTGGATGATAATTGCTACATATAGGCTGCAGATATCAGTAGGTTGCATCCAGTATCCAGCATCCAGTATCCAGCATCTAGTTTTCCCTCATCTTCTCAATTTTCTTTCGAATCGTTTGTTTATCACTTTGTGTCTTCGCTAAAAAA
>DASSFT010000172.1:0-5764 GCA_035694045.1 Chitinophagaceae bacterium | reverse complement strand
TGATCTTTGATGATGCGAAATGGAAAGCTTTTATGGCTAACCCTGACGCCAACCTATTGCAAAATGACCCGGCCTTTAATTATATGAGCGCTTTTTATACAAATAACTATGCCAGTAAGTATTTGCCGCTCTACCAGCAATTCACATCCAAAAACGCCGAATTCGGAAGATTGTACTTAAAGGGAATTATGGAAATGGATCCCGCCAAAGCAAAGATGATGTATCCAGACGCGACCTTTACCATGAGGGTAAGCTATGGAGCCGTAAAATCATATCGCCCGAGAGACGCTGTCTTTTATGACTATGTGACTACCTCGAAAGGTATCCTCCAAAAATACAAAGCTGGTGACTATGAGTTCGACCTTCCTGCAAAGCAGATCGAAATGCTTAAGAAAAGAGATTTCGGTCAATATATAGATAAACTGCACAATGACCTCGTGATTTGTTTTATCACTACCAATGATATTACCGGTGGCAATTCGGGTTCACCCGTAGTAAATGGCAATGGCGAACTGATTGGACTTGCCTTTGACGGCAACTATGAAGCCTTAAGCCACAAAATGGCATTTGATAAAGACCTCAACCGGACGATCAATGTTGACATACGCTATGTGCTCTGGTGTATAGACAAGCTCGGCGGTGCTTCGAATATTATAAAAGAACTGAAGATCGTTAAATAGGCCAGTAGTTATTTTTTTGAAAAGCGTTAAGTATCTTGCTTAACGCTTTTTTATTAATAGCTGCTCAATGAAAAAGATCCACCTTGTCCTGCTATTGGTTTTTACCATTTCCTGTAAACATCGTTTCTACCGTGCTCCATCTGGCAGCATGGAAGAAACAATAATGCGTGGCGATAATTTCACCGTTACGATCACCGGCAAATTCGAAAGGAACGACATTGTTGTTTTCGATTATTACGGGCCCGATTATTCATCAATGGATGAAACAGGTCAATTCAAATCATCGCACTGGGAGCGCAGAGTATACCGGCTGATCGCTTACTCGGGAGATTCAGTCATGATCGCCGAAGGAGATCTATTTGTCAATAACCGGCATATCCAGATGCCGCCAAAAGGAAAGCTGCGCTATGAAGTATATGCGAAAACAACAATCGATGATTTTAATGACGAGGGCCTTATTCCACCAAACCGTAAAGGAGATACCCTGGTGTATACAGTTGATTTAACTACAAATAAAGCAGAAGAATATCGCCTGAGGAAACCTGCCATCATGAAAGTAAAAAGAATTTTGCCTGAACCTTATGCAAATGATACCGCATTTGCCCGTGCTTCAGGAAAAGGAGAATGGAACATTAATAACTATGGTCCATTTAAAATCCCATCCCCGGGTGAAAAAATTTACGTGGATGACAATAACCTTAAATTCTACCACAATATACCAGGCATACAGAAAGGATTGAACACAATAAATGAAAAACTTTATTTTGTCCTGGGTGATAATCGTTATGGAGCAGAGGATTCCCGTTATATCGGCCTGATTGCTCATTCAAAAATGTACGGTATTGTCGAATAAAAAGATAATTTCGTTTTCAAATTGACTGAGTGTATTATTTAAGAAAAATATTCGCCTGCGCAATCACGCTTTTTATCATTGGCATGTCCCGGGCTCAGCCACCCAAGTTTAGTTTTGCAACGGATGCTAGTGTGATGAGAAGTTTTAAGCAGGACCAACGCTATTGGGCCTTTGGGCAAACGGTGAATTTTCATTTTCATTTTAGCCCCAGGGATGGCGCCTATGCCTGGGTCTGCTACTATGCAAATGGGAGATTCGCCAACCTGGTCACTGCCGACGCAAAATCCCCTTCCACGATCCCGCAACAGTTGGATTATGTCAACCAGGCACAAATGCGCTTCAACCACGTATCGGTAGGCTGGAAGCATTACCTGAAAGGAGCTTTCGATATTGAAACGGGCTGGTCATTGTATGGATATGCGGGTTTTGGTTTAATGTTTGGAAGAGCACAGAATATTCAAAGCACACTGGTTGACTCCAGTCTTTATTCTGTCCCGGTCCTTGCAGGCGAGGGTAGATTTAAAAGATTGACATTAGACGTTGGACTGGGCGCCGAAGTTCCCGTGGGAGCAGATATCTACATTTATTTCGAAGGAAGAACTTTGATACCGACAACCGATTATCCGAGTCCATATCTTTTTGTCAATCAAAATGCGCCTTTTACTGCATCAGTCAACCTGGGACTAAGATTACTTTTCCAGTAACCGGCCCAACTTAAGATTGTTTTATAATTTCAACCATGGATTTACAAAAACTGGTCATTCAGGAGATAGAGCTTTACAAACTTTCCATTCCACTTATCGAGCCTTTTATTACTTCACTGGGCAGGGACGACAATGCCGAAAATGTACTTGTTAAAATCATTACCCGTGAAGGGATCATTGGGTTCGGCGAATGCAGTCCCTATATGCCGATCACGGGTGAAAGCCAGGATACCTGCTTTATCGTGGGCCAGTATTTTGCCCGGATATTAAAAGGTAAAAATGCATTGGCCATTGAAGAAAATATAGCTGCCATGGATAAACTGATCTATGGCAATACCAGCATCAAAAGCGCATTTGATATGGCCCTGTATGATATTGCCTCGCAACATGCTGGACTTCCTTTGTATAAATTCCTCGGCGGCAAGAACAACAAAACGATCGTTACCGACTATACCGTCAGCATCGGCGATCCAGAAAAAATGGCGGGCGACGCTATAAAAATAAAACGGCAAGGTTATCCCTTCATAAAAATAAAACTGGGTAATAACGGTGACACGGATGTACTTAGAATAAAAGCGATCCGTGAAGCCGTCGGCGATGAGATCCCTCTACGTATTGATGCCAACCAGGGATGGAACGTGGATGAAGCGATTAAGACTTTGCAGGCATTGAGCAAATATGATATCCAGCATTGCGAAGAGCCCATCCCCAAATGGGATTTTATGCAACTGCCTAAAGTAAGAAAAGCAAGCCCCATCCCGATCATGAGCGATGAAAGCTGCGGTGATGAGCATGATGCTGAACGACTGATCTATATCGGGGCATGTGATTACTTCAATATCAAACTGGCAAAATCAGGAGGACTGTTTAAAGCACTAAAAATGGTAAAACTTGCAGAGGCCAACAATATCCATTTGCAGGTGGGCGCCATGCTCGAATCACGTCTTGCCATGACAGCTTTTGCTCATTTTTCCTTGTGCAGCCCATTGATAGAGCACTACGATTTCGACACAGCGTTAATGTTCATTGAAGACCCGGTAACGGGTGGGATCATTTATGAAAAAAACGGGGTCATAAAAGTACCGGAGACCATTGGTCTGGGCGCTACCATTGATGATAAAACCCTTTCCAGGTTTGAAATGGTCAAAATATGACAGTTGCAGCCGCAATAGAACGGTCAACCCGGAAATACGCGGAAGAAATATTCCATGAAGTCCGTAATGTCATGAAGCAACTCCGCGATAGTGTTCACAAGCAAACATCCGGGCATGATGAGCCATGATAATAAACTTGACAACCCGGTCTGGCATTCTCTCAACGAAACCCACGCGGGATTTTCAATAAACTATGACAATTTAAAATGTTACCAGCCCGATTATTGTCCATTTGGCGGATACAATCCTGGCAATAGCATTTCAAACTACCTGGAAGAATATGCAGCACTTATTGACAATTTCTTTATCGTAGGTGAAAAGCCTGACTTCCCTCTCATCCTGGAATTGAAGAACGAATTGGTTTGCCTGCAAATGACCATTGACCGGCAGCCTAAAACCCCGCTGAACGAAAATATCATAAGATTAAATGGTGTATACGAACAGGAATTATTTGAACTTGTAAATCTTGTTCAGCCAGGCTATTTCCGGCGCAAAACAGTTTTATTGGGAGACTACTATGGTATTTTCAAAAATAATGTGTTGGTTTCGGTGACTGGAGAGCGAATGAAGATGAATGAGCTTACCGAGATCAGTGCAGTTGTCACACATCCTGGTCATGTTGGTAAAGGTTATGCAAAACAGCTCATGGCGTATGTTATAAACAAGATCGTGGAAGAAAATAAACTTCCTTTTCTACATGTCGCAGAAACGAATACCGGCGCCATCCATTTGTATCAAAAAATGGGTTTTACTACTCGTCGAAAGATCAGTTTCTGGAACTTTCATAAAAAGTTGTAAGTTGTAAGTCATAAGGTTTAAATGATGAATAGTGCTCCGAACCTTGGCACTACGACCCGGTACTATCGACTTTTTATGGGTATTGCAGAAATCAAAACATCTATTACTCCCTGGCTCACTGTGCAGGACAGCGAAAAAGCTGCTGGATTTTATAAGTCGGCATTCGCTGCCATCGAGACTTACCGTTTGGATATTCCTGGTGAACCGATCCTGCGTCTTTCTATCAATGGAGCTGAGTTTTGGATCGGTGGCGATTCTCAAGGCACAGATACAGGTAATTTAGGAGGAGGCACAGTAAGAATGATACTTTCAGTGCCCGATCCCGATACTGTATTTGCCAAAGCTCTGGTTGCCGGGGCGACGGAAGTTTTTCCTGTGCACGAAGATCATGGATGGCGCATAGGCCGCATTACTGACCCATTCGGTTTGCATTGGGAAATTGGATGCCCGCTTGAGTAAACTTCAACAACTTTTAAAATAAATCTATGCTCGAAAAAATAAACTGGGATAATGTGCCCGTTGAACAGGTCAATCCTTCAATGCAGAGAAGAATGTTGTGGGGAGAAAAGCTAATGATCGCGAAAATGAAATTCAGGGATGGCTTTGTTGTACCCTTACACCATCATGTCCACGAACAAGTAACCCAGGTAGTATCAGGCCAAATGCGTTTTTGGTTTGGTGAAAACAAAGAACAGGTAATGGATCTTTATCCCGGCGATGTAGTGGTCATCCCTTCCAACCTGCCGCATGAAGCACTAATGATCGGCGAAGTGGAAGAAATCGATACCTGGTCCCCACCCCGGCAGGATTGGATAGATAAAACCGATGATTATTTAAGGAAATAGATATTCTCCGACGTTTTCGCTTTATATCTTTTGTAAATTGAACGATTATGGACCTGGGTTTGAAAAATAGAGTCGCGTTTATCGCAGCCTCAAGCAAAGGGCTTGGCAAAAGCGTTGCCTTAGAGTTATCAAGGGAAGGAGCAACAACCATCATCAATGGGCGAAACAAAGAGGAGTTGGAAAAAACCAAAAAGGAAATAGAAGGGCAAACAGATGCAAAGGTCCTGGCTATAGCCGGTGATCTGTCGATAGAGGCCGAAAGAAACAGGATCATCACAAGCACGCTACAGGCATTTAGTAAAATAGATATCCTCGTCACTAATACTGGCGGTCCTCCTACCGGCAGGATCGAAGAACTCAAAAAAGAAGACTGGGACCATGCATATAATAACCTCCTGGCAAGTGTAGTCGCATTGGTCAATGGTTTTTTACCTGGAATGAAACAACAACTATGGGGAAGGATCATTTCTATTACTTCAATTACGGTCAAGCAACCGGTCAATAATCTCCTGTTGTCTAATTCAGTCAGGGCGGCTGTCACGGGTTTGATGAAAACGCTGGCTAATGAATTGGGCATGTACAATATAACCGTCAACAATGCATTGCCGGGTTATACTGAAACTGAGCGGCTGAAAGACCTGATCAGCAATAATCCATCTTTCGCATCCGTAAAAAATGAAATTCCGCTGGCCCGTTTTGGTACACCCGGAGAGTTTGCTGCCGCCGTCGC